>DASRJR010000104.1:0-5672 GCA_035649395.1 Vicinamibacterales bacterium | reverse complement strand
CGGTGCCGACGAGCGCGGCGGCGATCGCGAGCTTGAGCGGCACTGACGCGCCAGGCATGCTCGCCACCAGCGACGTCGTCAGCAGCGCGCCGAACGTGCCGATCATCCGGCCGCCGACGTTCGCGGCGAAGCTCTCGCCGGTCCCCCGCAGATACGTCGGATACACGCGAGGCAGATAGTTGCCCCAGAAACTCATCTGCGCGATCGTCAGGAAGCCGACGATGAAGATGCCCCACCGCGCCATCTCGACGCCGCCCGACCCCACCAGCAGGAAAACGACCGGCAGCACGGCGAGACAGGGAATCTGGAACACGTGCAGCAGCTTCCGCCGGCTGATGATCTTCGCCGCCAGGTAGGCGAGTGCAATGCGGCCGGCGAGCCCGCCCATCTCCTGAAAGAACTGCACGCCGCTGATCGTCTGTTCCTGCTGAGTGCGTGGCAGGCTCTGCACGTCTGCGAGTCCCGGCACGACGCGTGGCATCTGCTGAATCGCGCCGAATGCGGTTCCATAGACGGCCGCCATCATGATCGTTGTCACGATAGTCGTCCGCGCGAATCGTGGCGCGAACAGCTCGCGGAAGCTGGGCCGCTTCAGCGTGCCGGCCTGCTTGCGCTCGCGCCAGATCGGCGATTCGGGCAGGAACGGACGGATGATCATCAGCGGGATGGCAGGGATGAGGCCCGACATCAACGTGTAGCGCCACGCTTCATGTCCACCCTGAATCGCCGGCAGTGAGTGACCGTTGGTGACGAACCAGTAGTAGGCACCCGTCGCCATCACACCGCCAAACGAGCCGAACGCCTGCGTGTAGCCGATCACGCGCTCGCGCTGCTCGGGCTTGTCGAAGAGCTCGGCCAGCCACGCGACAGCCGCTACGAACTCGACGCAGACGCCGATGAAGGTCGTGCACCGCCAGAACAGCAGCCAGCCGACCGAGGTCGAGAAGCTGGCGGCGAGCGCGGAGAATCCGTACAGCAGGATGCTCCACACCAGCACGCGTCGGCGGCCGAAGAGATCCGTGAGGTATCCACCGAGCAGACCGAAGATGCCGCCGGCCACTGCCGGGAGGTACTGCATGTAGCCAACCCATTCGTTGACGACGAGGGTGTTCGGCTGCGCACCGAGCAGCTCGGACAGGGCCGGACGCACGATCAGCGGCAGCATCAGCAGCTCGTAGCTGTCGAACGCAAAGCCGAGCGCCGCGATGCCGCAGATCAGCCATTGCAGTGGCGTGAGGCCCGCCGACTTGGCTACGGTTCCCGTGGTGGACATCAATTCCTTTCTACGACAGCGCCCGAATCAACGTTGCTGGCGGGCCGCTCCGGCCCACGGCCTCGCAGACTATACTTCGAAGCGTATGCAGGGTTCCCAGTCAGTGGCCGCCGTCGATGCGGCGCGGGTTCAGCACGCGCGCGAGGCGCTCGATGCCTGGGTGCGCGAGGTCGTCAACTTTCATTTCGATCCCGCCACCGGTTCTCCGTTCTGGCTCGAGCGTGCCAGGTCGTTCGGCTTCGATCCACGCGAGAAGGTCAAGGGCTTCGACGATCTTCACTTCTTTGGCGGTTTCGAGGACGAGTGGCTTCGCGGTGGTCCCGTGCAGCGGTGGATCCCGAAAGCGCTCGTCGGAAAGCCGGTCTATGTGTTCGAGACCGGCGGGACGACCGGGACTCCGAAGACGCGCGTCAACATCGACGACTTTCACATCGACTACGAGATCTTCAGCACGACTTTCCCCGACGAGCACTTTCCACGCGGCGGCAACTGGCTGATGCTCGGGCCGTCGGGGCCGCGCCGCCTTCGTCTGGCCGTCGAACACCTCTGCCAGCATCGCGGCGGAATCTGTTTCTGTGTCGACCTCGACCCGCGCTGGGTGATCAAGTTGATCAAGAAAGGGTGGATGGAACACCTCGAGGCGTACAAGAACCATGTCATCGATCAGGCGGTGACGGTTCTCGAGGCGGGTCACGACATCAAGTGCATGTTCACGACACCGAAGCTGCTCGAGGCGCTCGCGCTCCGGCTGGAGTCGATGGGGACCTCGATCGGCAAGGTGGGCATCAAGGGCATCTTCTCGGGCGGCACCGAGTTCACGCCACAGTGGAACCGCTTCGCGCAGGAAGAGCTGCTCGACGGTGCCTACATGACGCCGACCTACGGGAATACGTTGATGGGGCTCGCGCCGAGCGCGCCGTCGGGCCCGTTCAACGACTACAAGATCTCCTACTACGCGCCGCAGCCGCGCGCCGTCGTCGAGGTTGTCGATTTCGACGATCCGAATCGCCTCGTCGAGTACGGACAGACCGGACGCGTGAAGCTGACGACGCTGACGAAAGAGTTCTTCATGCCGGGCTTCCTCGAGCGCGACGAAGGTGAGCGCGAGCCGCCGTACGAGAAGTACCCGTGGGATGGAGTAAGCGGCGTTCGGCCGTATCGGGGGTTTGCGGCGTCGACGACGGTGGGCGTTTACTGAATTTTTGATTGGTGATTGGTGATTAGTGATTCGTTGTTGATTGGCGATTATTGATTAGCGATTTATTGTTGGATTCAGGGATGGGGCGCGGCGCGCACCTGAAATCACCAATTCAATCATCAATAAATCACCGATCGCCGGATCACCAATCACCAACGAATCACTACTCACTAATCGGAAATCACAAATTGACGATTTGACATGCACTTACCAGTCTTACGTTGGGGCGAGCCGTATACGAGCATGGAAGTGGACGAGGTCGTCCACTTCTCGACCGGTGAGCCGATCGCCAAGGTGAGCCGGGCCAATGGCGGGCTCATTCAGCGCGACGCGCGGAAGGCGCAGCGCGCACGCGATCTGCTGCGTGAGATCCCGATCGACGATCTGATTGCGCGCGTGGGGCGGGCCGGCGAGCTGTACATGAACGGCACGTTGCCGATGGGCGACGGCACGCAGACGGCCGACGAGTTCGCGCATGCGCAGTCGGCCTCGACCGGACTGCCCGAGCGGATGTGCCGCGCGAACATGAAGAAGAACGCGTTCGTGCTGGGCGAGATGCGCAGCATCCTCGAGTCGCTCACGCGCGGGCTGTCGTTCGACATCCTCTCGGACGGGCGCGGCGAGGAGCGCGGTGTTCCCGTCAGCTATCAGGCGATGAGCCCGGTGCTCGGGCTGGTGCTGCCGTCGAACTCGCCCGGCGTCCACACGCTGTGGCTGCCGATCGTGCCGATGCAGATCGGTCTGGTGCTCAAGCCCGGACCGCAGGAGCCATGGACGCCGTATCGCATGGCCTCAGCGTTCTTCGAGGCCGGGATTCCGCGCGGCGCCATCTCCATTTATCCCGGCGGCGGCGACGTCGGTGCCGCGGTACTCGACGCCTGCGCCAAGAGCCTGGTGTTTGGCGGCACGCCGACGGTCGATCGCTATCGCGGCAATCCGAGGGTGCAGGCCCACGGCCCGGGCTTCTCGAAGATCCTGCTCGGTGACGATCAGGTCGATCGATGGGAACAGTATCTCGACATGATGGTCGACAGCGTGTTCCTCAACAGCGGCCGCAGTTGTATCAACACGTCGGGGATCTGGGCCAGTCGTCATACGAGAGCGATCGCACAGGCGCTGGCCGAACGTCTGGCGGCGGTGCGTCCTCTGCCGCCGGAACATCCCGATGCAGCCCTGGCGGCGTTCACCGTGCCGGGCGCCGCTGAAGCGATCTCGAATGCGATCGACGCCGACATGAAAGCATCCGGCGTGACCGACGTGACGGCGGGACTCCGCGGCGACTCGCGGCTCGTGAAGCAGGGCAAGGCAGACTATCTGCTGCCCACCGTCGTGCACGCCAGCTCGCCCGAGGCCGCGATCGTGACCAAGGAGTACATGTTCCCGTTCGTGAGTGTCGTCGAGTGTCCCGAGGCAAAGATGATCGAGGCGATCGGGCCGACACTGGTGTGCTCGGCGGTCACCTGCAACGAGTCGTTCCGTCGGCGGCTGCTCGACGCTGTGCACATCGACCGGCTCAACCTCGGACCGGTGCCGACGACGCAACTCAATTGGCGGCAGCCGCACGAGGGAAACATCGTCGAGTTCCTGTTCCGCGCCCGCGCCTTCCAAACCGCCGCGCTGACCGCTTCGTAATGGGGTCGGAGGTCATTTCTTGAGGACACTCCGCCGCGTCGCATGAAGATCCTGTCGATCACCGCCGGGGCGGCGGGGATGTACTGCGGCAGCTGCTTTCGCGACAACGCGCTGGCGGCGGAGCTGGTCGCGCAGGGGCACGACGTCACGCTGATCCCCGTCTATACGCCGACGCGTACCGACGAGGAGAACGTCAGCCAGCCGCGGGTGTTGTTCGGCGGCATCAGCGTCTACCTGCAGCAGTACTCCTCGCTGTTCCGCCACCTGCCGCGCGCCCTCGATCGGTTATGGGACTCGCCACGAGTGATCAACGCGTTCGCCGGACGGGGTGTCTCGCCGGACGCGCGACTGCTCGGCGACCTGACGATCTCGATGCTCGAGGGTGAGCGCGGCGTGCTGCGCAAGGAGTTCGACAAGCTGATCGAGTGGACGCGGGACGAGCCTCGACCCGACGTCATCAATCTGCCGAACTCGCTGTTGATCTCGATGGCGGCGCCGCTTCGCGCAGCGTTCGGACGGCCGGTGTGCTGCACGCTCCAGGGCGAGGAGCTGTTCATCGACGGGCTCGCGGCGCCCTACCGGGAGCGCGCGCTCGCGATGATTCGAGCACAGGTGGCCGCGGTCGATCGCTTCATCGCGGTCAGCGACTATTGTGCGCAGTTCATGCGCGGCTACCTGCACATCCCGGACGATCGCATCGACGTCGTGCCGCTCGGCATCAAGATGGACGGTTATTCGCGTCGCGAGCGGCCGGTGAGCGCACGCGCCTCGTCGTCCGACCCGTTCAGGGTCGGCTACTTCGCCAGGATCGCGCCCGAAAAAGGTCTACACGTGCTGGCCGAGGCGTACGTCCGCTTCCGTGCGCGCATCGGCGGCGCGCCCGGCGTGCTCGAGGTCGCCGGATACATGGCGCCGAACTACGCCAGATACCTCGACGAGGCGCGCGCGACCCTCGAGCGCGCGGGGCTCGGTGGCGAGTTCAGGTATCGAGGTGCGATCGATCGCGCCGGGAAGCTCGAGTTCCTGCGTCAACTGGATGTGCTGTCCGTGCCGGCGACCTACGACGAACCGAAGGGGATGTTCCTGCTCGAAGCGATGGCGGCAGGTACGCCGGTCGTCGAGCCGCGACGGGGCGCGTTCATCGAGGTGATCGAGAAGACGCGCGGCGGTCTTCTCGTGGCTCCCGACGATCCTGGCGCGCTGGCCGACGGACTGCACGCGTTGTGGTCCGACCCGTCTCACACCGCGCGCCTCGCGGCCGCCGCATTCGATGGTGTGCGCGCGCATTACACGGTGGCGCAGTCCGCGAGCCGGCTGGTCGATGTCTACGGATCGTTGCGCTCGAAGGCAGCGTGATTCAGTGGAACGTTCTTCCCGAATCGGGACCGGCCGCTCCGTTCTCGCGGCCGGCAGATCGCTGTCGAGGCTCGTTGTAAGCGGTACTCCTCCGGTTGATACGGTCCACTAGCCGTGCTCACCGTCAGTCATGTGAACAAGGAGTATCCGGCCCCGCACGGTCCGCTGACCGTGTTGTCCGATGTGACGTTCTCGCTCACGCCGGGAGAGGCG
>DASRJR010000103.1:0-3020 GCA_035649395.1 Vicinamibacterales bacterium | reverse complement strand
GGCGTGGCACGCCGGGCCAGATCGGCGGCTGGAATCGGAAAGTCGAACAGGAGGTCGACGCGCAGACCCGAGTCGATATCGTAAAAGTAGGCGCTCGACGGTGCGTCGAGCCGCAACCGGGCGACAGCAACTTTCGGATTGTCGATCGTGCTCGTCACGTCACCGTCGTCGTTCACGCGTGCGGCCAGCTGAAGCCGTCGCTCGTAGAACACATCGAGCAGGCGTGGAAGCCGATCACCTGGTTCGCGTACGACGAAATCAAAGTCGCGCGTGACTCTCCGGGAACCCAGGATGACGAGGGCCATGCCGCCGACGAGCACCGGCTCGAGCCCGAGATCGGTCAGCGCTTTCGCGATGGCGCCGACTCTATCGAGGTGACTGGCAGGTGCTGCCATCAAGACTTGCGCGGATAGATCCCCGGCAGTCGTTCCGTGAACGTCTTGAGTCGAGTAACCTTTCGCGGCTGGCGCTGCAGCTCCGCGACCGCGGCAGCGTACTCGAGGTTCTGCACGACTCGTCTGGCCGTCGCCAGCGATCGAACCCGCGCCTTCCCTCCCAGCGACGCAATTCGCTTGCGCTCGGCCTCGTCCAAACGCCTGGCGCGCGCCTGTCCGCCGCGCCGTCCCAAGAGACGGGCGATGTCCCGGGCATCCATGGATCGATCTTACTTGCCGCTAAGCACAATCGCAAGTCGAGCGGTGCCGGGTCCGGCTGAAGCCGAACGCGATATTCTCAGGCCACGCCGGCGCGGGCGAGGATGGCTTGGGCGATGCGGGTAAGCGGCAGGACATCGTCGACCGCGCCGCGGTCGATCGCCGCGCGCGGCATGCCAAAGACGACGCACGTCGCCTCGTCTTGCGCGATCGTGGCGGCGCCGGCGCGCTTCATTTCGAGCAGGCCTTCCGCACCATCGTCACCCATGCCGGTCATCAGCACGCCGACGGCGTTCGCACCTGCTGCCTGCGCGACCGATCGAAACAGCACGTCGACGCTGGGACGGTGACGCGAGACCAGCGGACCGTCCATCACCTTCACCGCGTACTGCGCGCCGTTGCGGACGATGATGGTGTGGCGATTGCCCGGTGCAATCAGTACACGGCCTGGTTGCACGCGATCGCCGTCAGCCGCTTCCTTCACGTCGACTTGACACATCTGATTCAGGCGCTGCGCGAACCCGGCGGTGAAGAGCTCCGGCATGTGCTGCACGACGACGAAGCCGGGGGCGTCGAGCGGCAGCGCGGTCAGCAGGATGCGCAGCGCTTCGGTGCCGCCTGTCGACGTGCCGACGGCGACGACCTTGTCGGTGGTCACCGACAGCGATGACCGGCGGACCGGCAGCACCGCGTCGGCACTCAGACGCCTGTCTGGATGTGACGGCGCGGTGCGGCGTCGCGGCCGCGCCATGGCGGCGCCGCGCACCTTGTCCACCAGCATCACCGCCTGCTCGTAGAGAAAGTCCTGGATACCTACTGCCGGCTTCTGCACGACATCGACCGCGCCATATTCGAGCGCGCGCATGACGGTCTCCGCGCCTCCCGTCGCCAGCGCCGAGCAGACGACCACCGGAATCGGTTCGTCGGCCATGATCTGCTGCAGGAACGTCAGGCCGTCGACATGGGGCATCTCGATGTCGAGCACGATGACATCGGGCTTCCGCTGCTTCAGCTTGCTGCTGGCAATCAACGGGTGCGCGGCGGTGTCGACGTTCAGGCCCTCACGCGACAGCACGGTGGTCATCACCTGACGCATCACCGCCGAGTCGTCGACGACGAGGACGTTCAGCGGACGGCTGGGAGCGCTCACGTTCATCGCACGGACCGGGCGGATCGGAGGAAGTCAACCTGTAATGCAAGATGCAAAATGCAAAATGCAAAAAGGGGTTCCACGGGGCCGACGGTTTTGCATTTTGGATTTTGCATTTTGAATTACCCCTCCACCCCCGAAGGCGCCTCCGTCAGTCGCGCGTAGACATTGGGGCCCACGCCATGCAGCCGGTCCGAAATGGTGCTCGTCGTTTCGGAGAATCCAAGGAACAGGCAACCGTTCGGTGCGAGGTGATCGAGCAGGTGTTCGACGACGCGCTTCTTCGACTCGAGGTCAAAGTAGATCAGCACGTTGCGACAGAAGATGAAGTCGAACACGCCGTCGACCGGGTACGGCGGATCGTTGAGGTTGAGACGCGAGAACGTGATGACCGACCGGATTTCGGGGCCGGCCTTCATCTTTCCCAGCTGGCTGCCAGTGCCGCGCAGCATATACGCCTTGCGGTACTGCACCGGAATGTCGCCGGATTTCTCGATCGGCCACAGCCCGGCACGGGCAACGTTCAGCACTTTGTTCGACAGATCCGTCGCGACGATCTCGATCTGCCAACCCGCGACTGGCGGAAAGCGTTCGAGCATGACCATCGCGAGCGAGTACGGCTCCTCGCCCGTCGAGCACGCCGCGCTCCACGCGCGAATACGCCGCGCGCCGGGCGCCGACGTCTCGGCCTCCAGACGCGGGAACAGCTCCTGCTTCAGATAGTTGAACTGTCGCGGATCGCGGAAGAACGAGGTCTCGTTCGTGCAGATGCGATCGAGCATCTTGCCGCGCTCCTCGCTCGCCGACGGATCGCGCACCAGGCGGTAGTACTCGTTGAACGAGGGGAGCTTCAGCTCGCGAAGACGGCCGGTCATGCGGCTGACGAACAGCTGTTTCTTGCCGTCAGTCAGTGCGATGCCGGCCTCGCGATAGATCAGGCTGCGGAACTCATCGAACAGGTCGTCGCTGAGGTTCCAGATGGCCGCATCGGCCATGGCTGCACCCGTCCGGCGCATCACGCCGCGGTGGCGTCCTCGGACGTGCCGCCGGCGACCGCATTCGATGAGGCACCTCCGTGCGGAACGGCGATCTCGTCAGCGGCGAACACGGCGTCCATGTTGAGGATGAGCACGAACTTCGAGCCCATCTTCGCCATCCCCTCGAGATACTCCATCCGCACGCGCGTGCCGAAGGCGGGCACCGCCTCGATGTCGTGC
>DASRJR010000102.1:0-23639 GCA_035649395.1 Vicinamibacterales bacterium | reverse complement strand
GCATGCAGAGCCGTCTCGCCGTTAGTCGTGGCGGCGTTGAGATCGAGACCCAATTCCTGGCACAACTTGATCGCCGCGATCGCCTCTTGCTCAGTGCCTTGATCGTAGGCCGGCGCGGCGGGGCTGCCGTCCCGCCAGCCGAGACCGGCCGCGAGCATCAGCGCGTTCGCTTTGTTGGGTTGTGTCAGCTTCGGATCGGCGCCCGCGGCGACGAGCATCCGCATCACCTCGACGTCCCCCGATTTGGCCGCGCGCATGAACGGCGTGGAGCCCTCACCGAGCGCGCGGTCCCCGCCGGTGTGCTGACGCTGGAACAACGGCGCCGCCAGGGTCGCGTTCGGATTGGCCTTGTGTGCGAGCAGCAGTCTGATGACGTCAATCGCGTCGAGCTCGCCCGAGGGTTTGGGATTGGGGCGTCCGTGACCGATCGCCAGACGCCGCGTGTCGATGGCCGCATAGAGGGCGGCCATCCGCGCTTCCTTGTCGCCGATATTCGGGTCGGCCCCGCGCTCGATCAGCACCGCCGCCGTGTCGTAGTTCGCGTTGATGATCGCCAGCACCAGCGCGGTCGCACCGTCGGGGTCAGTCTGATTCATGTCGGCACCCGCGTCGATGAGCGCCTTGGTCGCCTCGACCGAGTTCTGACGCGCCGCGTACATCAACGGAGTCCAACTTCCAAGCGGCAGAATGGATTGACCGTTGCGACGACGGGGCACCTCGAGCGCTTTCGAGCGGGCGTTGACATCGGCGCCGTGACGGATCAGCAGCCGAACAGCCTCATCATGGTTTTCGGCCGCCGCCCAGATCAGCGCGGTCTCGCCGAACCAGTTCTCGCGTGCGTTGATGTCGGCGCCGTGTTTCAGCAGCAGCTGGACCACTTCGGGACGGCCCGTTCGGGCCGCGGTCATCAGGACGGTCTCGCCTTCCGGCAGCGCCGCGTTCGGGTTGGCGCCAGCCTCGAGCAGGATCTCCGTCAAGCGCGAACTGCCGTTGATGGCGGCGAGCGCGAGCGGCGTGATGCCTTCGCGAGTGGCGGCCCCGACGCTGGCGCCGGCCGCCAGGAGCAGACGCACCAGCTCCAGATCATCGGCGCGAACGGCGTAGTGCAGCGCCGTGGCGCCGTCGCCTTCGACCGGCTTCAGCGCCGCGGCCGGCTGCTTCAGTAGCGCGCGCACCGCGTCGCGATTACCGGCCCTGACCGCGTCGATCAGCGGCGTCTCGGATGCCGAGACCGGCGCGCCGATCCACAGAGACAGGAGGCAGAAGATGCCAAGGACACGGAGTGCCCCCGTGGTCATAGCTCCACGCGCCCGTTGCTCTCCGCAAACGTGTCGAACGGCACCCCGTAGAGATTCGCCACGCTGAGCCAGAGGTTCGCGATCGGCGACCACTCGGGCGCGACGATGTGGCGACCGCCTTTCACTTTTCCGGCGGCACCACCGAGCGAGACGAGCGGTAGCGGATACGGTGCATGGGCCTGACCGTCGCTCATGCCGCCGCCGTAGAAAATCAGCGAGTGATCGAGCACCGTGCCGTCGCCTTCGGGCATGGTCGAGAGCCGCTCGACGAATCTGGCGAACAACTGTGCGTAATAGGTGTTGACCTTGGCGTGGCGCTCCATGTTGTCGGCCTGCCCGCCATGGTGCGACACGTCGTGATGCGTTTGCGGGATGTTGAGCTCGGGATAGGTCCGCTGGCTCGCCTCGCGCGACATCATGAACGAGAACACGCGTGTGACGTCGGCCTGATAGCCCACGGCGAGCAGGTCGAACATCATCGACGCGTGCGCCTCGAACGTTTCCGGCACGCCGAGCGGCGCGTCGAGCTCGACGCGCGTCGCGTTCTTCGCCTCGGTGCGTTGAATGCGGCGCTCGATCTCGCGCACGTGATCGAGGTAGTCGCCGAGACGAGCCCGATCGCGCGCGCCGACGCGCCGTTGCAACCCGCGCGCTTCATCGACGACCGAATCGAGAATGCTGCGATCTTCGCGGATCCTCGCCGCGCGCTCGGTGCTCGACGACGCGCGCCCGAACATGCGCTCGAACGCGGTGCGCGGATTGGTTTCCATCGGCTGCGGCGCCGTCTCCGAGGCCCACGAAATCGTGTTCATGTAGGCGCAGCTGTAGCCGGGCACGCAGCCGCCCACGTAGCCGCTGAAGTCCTCGGTCGCCAGTTCGATCGACGGAAGCTGCGTCTCCTGCCCGATGTGCTTCGCCAGCACCTGGTCGATGCTGATCCCGACCTTGATGTCCTCGGCTTCGGTCTGCTTGGCGACAGCGCCGCTCAACCATCCGGCGGAGCTCACGGCGTGATCGGTGACGGACTTGCCGCCGGCCCTCGACAGGTTGCCGTAGAGATTCATCCGATCACGGTACGCCTCCAGCGGCTTCAGGATCGGCTTGAAATCGAGCGCGCCGGTCGTCTCGGGCATCCAGTGCTTCATGGTGGCGCCATTCGGGACGTAGATGGCGCCGAAGCGCATCGGCGGTTTCGCCGGAGACTGCGCGAGTGCGGTGAACGCCGGCACCATCGATTCGAGCAGCGGCAAGGCCACTGTCGTACCGACGCCACGCAGGAACGTGCGTCTGGGAAGGGCCCGCTTGGTCACAAACATGAATGGCTCCCTACCGTTCGTCCCGATCGTCGCCCGCGAGCCGCATCTGGAATGGGGGGCTCGAGACGACTCCCATGATAATCGCTGAAAAACGAAAATCCTGCTGCTCGGCTTTGCGCGCGATCTCGCGGACCACGGGCATGTCATAGGACTGCAGCCCGCGGCCGAGCGCGTAAATCATCAGCTTCTCCGTGAGCGTCCGCACGAACACGTCCGAGCGCGCGACCAGCGCCCGGCGCAGCGCGACGACGCCGTCCACCTTCGTGCCGTCGGCCAGCTGACCCGAGGCGTCGAGCGGAAGCCCGCCGTCCCTGGTCCGCCAGGTGCCGATCGCATCGAAATTCTCCATGGCGAACCCCAGCGGGTCCATCACCTTGTGGCAGCCGGCGCACGTCGCGCTGGCCCGGTGCATCTCCATCCGTTCGCGCAGGGTGCGCGGCGCATCGGTCCCGGTCGCCTCGAGCGGCGGGACGTTCGGCAGCGGCGGTGGCGGCGGCGTGCCGAGAATGTTCTCGAGAATCCACTTGCCGCGCAGCACCGGCGCGGTCCGGTTGGCCCGTGAGGTCACCATCAGGATGGCGCCCTTCCCCAGGAGTCCTCTGCGGGCATCGTCGGTCAACGTCACTCGACGGAAGTGGCTGCCATAGACATACGGGACGCCGTAGTGCTTGGCCAGCCGCTCGTTGACGAACGTGTAATCCGCTGTGAGCAGGTCCAGGACGTTGCGATCCTCTCGCACCACGCTCTCGAAGAAGAGCTCCGCCTCGCGCTGAAAGGCCTCGCGAAGGGTGTCGTCGAAATCGGGGAACTCGTCGTGATTCGGCGTGATCGTCTTCAGGTTGCGGAGGTGCAGCCACTGGCCGCTGAAGTTGCGCACGAGCGCATCGGCGCGCGGATCCGCGATCATGCGACGGACTTCGCGCTCGAGGACGGCCGGATCGCGAAGCTGGCCTCGCGCCGCGCGGTCGAGCAACGCCTCGTCCGGGATGCTGCTCCATAAGAAGAACGACAGCCGCGACGCGAGCTCGATATCGGACACGCGCTGAATGGTTCCTGGCTTGGCGCCGGCGTTGTCCTCGACGCGGAAGATGAACGACGGGCTCGCCAGAATCCGCCGCAGTGCCAGCTGCACGCCGGTGTCGAAGGTGCCGCTCTGACGGCCCGCGCGATAGAACGTCATCAGGCGGCTGACGTCCGCATTCGTGACTGGTCTCCGGAAGGCGCGACGCGCGAGCGTGGAGACAATCTTCGTCGCACACTCGTTTTCCTGACCTTTGTTCGCAGGCCTGCCCCTCGACTCCGCTCGGGGCAAGCAGGAGAAGACGAGCCGACGACTCGGCGTATCGCCAGGCCCCGTCGGATTGAACGGTCCTGCGACCGTCATCGTCTCGATGTGCGGACGGCCGGTGGAATCGTACGTGCCCGCCGAGCTGCGTAGAAACGGCCGGAGACGCTGCGTGCTCTCGCCGATCTTGCGGACGAACGTCGCGCCGACCGCATGCGCGCCGGCCTTGACCGGCACTTGAACCTGGAGCCGCGCATCGACGGCATCCGATCGATCGGTAATGGTGCTGCCGGGCTCGCCCTTCTCGGTCTCGCCGCCAATCGTCGCGATGAAGACGCGGGCGCCGTCGATCGTGATCTCGATCTGATGCGGGTGCTCGAGGCCGCGAATCGCCTCGAGGTTCGTTCGGTACAGCGCCAGCGAGAACTTGTACTCCGCATCGAGCGGGAAGACATGATTGGCGACGAGTCCGCCGACCGTTCCCAACGGCAGTCCTTCGATGTGCTGATCCTGCGATCGATCCTGCCGCACTCGATACGTATCGGACCCGGCGGCGACCGGTGCGCCGACGGCGAGCGCGCTGACGCGATCGGCCGCGACGAGATACCGCTCGAGCAACGCCGGCGACGTGGTCAGCATCTCCGAGATGTTGTCGAATCCGAACGCCGCGTCGTCGGGCGGCAGGAGCGCGGACACGTCGAGGTCGACCGCGAGCAGGTCGCGAACGGCGTTGGCGTACTCGCTGCGATTCAGCCGGCGAATGAGCGGGCGGCCCGGATTGGGACGAAGCGCCGCGGCGCGATCGAGTGCCGCCTCGAGCGACGTCGCGAGACCGTCGTAGGTCGCTTCGTCCGGCCGGGGCATGCCAGGCGGAGGCATCGAGCGCGTGCGCAGCTTGCGCACGACGTGCTCCCAGACGTCGCCCGATGACTCCGGGTGCGCGAGATCCACCGTATCGAGCGCGAGCCCGGACGCCTTCGTTCGTTCGTTGTGACAGGTGACGCAGTACCGATCGATGGCGGCGCGGTATTCGCCGGGGGCGCTCGGGGACGCGGATACACCCTGAGCGCTGCGGGCGTCCAAAGCACCCCATCCCGCCGCGAGGATCCAGGCGCACGAGGCAACGACGAGGGCGCGTCCTCTCATCTCGTCACAATGAACGCCGGCCTAGAAGGCCCGGCGTTCATCGGTTCTATGCCAGATCATCGGCCGAATCAATGCCCCGATCAGGTAGCTAGGGCCTTCTCATCGCGGCTGAGTGGGCGCGGGGGTCGCACCGCCGCCCGGCGCCGTGGCGGGCGGCGACGGCACGTGATGGACGCGCAGCTTGAAGCGCCACCCTTGCGGCGTGCGGACGTACGTGTCTTCGTAGTAACCCTCGTGACGGATGCGGTATGGGTCGTTGCCAAGGCCGATCATCAGCATGTCGACCGTACCCGTCGCACCGTCCTTGGTCGGCGTGATGATGTGGTTCGTGTAGATGTGTTTCACACCCTGCTGGATCCAGCCGACGTTCTTGCACCCGCGCGAGCCGCCGCCGGAGACTTCCGCGAGCTTCTCCCGCCCCTGCGCCCTGTCAACGGATTTCCCGTTCTGTTCCGAGGCAAACACGCCATCGGCCGTGAAGAGATCGGCGTAGTCGTAGCCATTGTTCGAACACGTATCGATCGCCCGCGCGTACTTCGAGACGAGCTGCTGAATCTCGAAGTAGTCGAGGGCGGTGAGCGTCGAGAGTGGCGAGGACTGAGCGTGCAGTGACGTCGCCGCGATGACCATGATCGCGGCGAACGTCGAGATGGCTCTGAACATGTTGCGACTTTCTGGCTTCGATCGCGGACTAGAAATCGAACTGCCCGCTGATCTTGAAGAGCCTCGCATCCATGATGCGCTGCGGCGTCCGCCACACGGCGTAGGCCCCGTTCTCCTGCATCACGGGGTTCGCGTTGAACACGTTGTTGATGTCCAGATTCACCATCGCCCGCCGCGCGCCGAGCCTGATCGTCTTGCCGAGCCGCAGGTCGAACTGGTTGACGCGATCGCCGTAGATGTCGCCCGGCAGCAGCAGGTTGATCGTCACGTTTTGCGCATTCGCCGACAGCGGCCGGCCGAGTGAGCCTTGCACTTCCGAATTGGGGTAGATCCGGTTCGCGCTGATCACCGGACCGGGCGTGCTCTGAAACGTCGCTGCCACATTCATCCCCACGACGGGAACGAGATAAGTGCCCAGCAACTTGACCTGCGTCAGGAATGCCGCCTGGACGTGACAGCCGCGGATACTGGGCCCGGCGCCGCTCACGATCGCACCTTGATCGTTCGCGATGACGTCGCAGTTGTCGGTGGTGGCGCGACCTGTGCTGACACCCCCTTGAAGGACGACACCATTCTGCAGCCGCGCGTTGGCACTGAAGTCCACGCCGTTCCAGTGCTCGATCTGCTCGCCGAAGTCACGGGCCAACGTCGTGTACGCCGTGCCTACACCGACTTTGAGCGGATTGAGGTTGTAGAGATCGTTGATCTGATAGCCGCCACCGTCCGGCAAGCCGCTGTTGAGCGGCGCCGTCACGCTGTAGCGATCGTAGTCGGCCGCCGTCAGACCAACCGTCTGAGTGACTTGAAAATTGCCGTACCACCGCCGGAAGTAGCCGACGTCGATGCCAACTCGTGGCGCGAGCTCGTGCTGGACGCTGGTCGAGAACTCCCAGTTGTAGGCGCGATTGCCCCAACCGAACCGCGTGTCCTCGTTGAACTGGGCGATGGACGACAACGTCCCGAACTGGCTGAGGTACGCCGAGCATTCGCCGTTCTGCGCCGAGTTGAGCATGTCGCAGTCCGGGTTGAAGTTGCCTCGCCGCGGATCGCCAACCGGGAACGTGAGGTCATCCCAGTTCCGTGTCGTGGTCGTGCTGACGCCGGCGGGGTTGCCGATCGTGAAGAGCGTCAGCATGTACTTCCCAAGACTGACCTTGAGCGCGGTCTTGCCGTTCCCGAACAAATCGTAGGTGGCGCCAAGACGCGGCGTCACGTCCTTCAAGCTCTGGCTGGTGACAGCCGGGAACGTGAAATTGCGTGTCGGCTGCAGCGGCGCCGGGCCGCGGAACTGTTCCGGGTAGCCGCCGCGGAAGCCGTCGTAACGCACGCCGGCATTGAGCGTCCAGCGATCGATCGTCCAGCGATCCTGTGCGAAGAATCCGAGCTCGCCTTTGACGAGGGATTCACCCCGCGTGGGCACTCCGTACAACGTCACCTGATTCGGCAGCGTCACCCGCGTCCCGTTCGCGCTCGAGCACGGCGTCCCAGCCGGAACACCAGGGTTCAACGTACAAGTGGTGTTGACACGGAACATCATGTAGCTCGAGTTCGAGTCGGACGTGCTCACCGTCCTCGACCAGGTATCGCTGAAGCCAACCTTGAACGAGTGCGAGCCGGTCACATACGACATCGACGCCACCGCCGTGTTGATCTGCTGGCTCGAATAGCCGAAGAGTCCACTGATGCCGCCGTCACCGCCTTTGCCGCGATAGAAGAACTGGTTCGACTGCTCGAGCACGGGGACGATGTTGCGATAGAGCGACCCCTCCTCCGGCAACTGATTGCCGAACGCCTCGCCGCGCCGGGCGTAACGGGCTTCGAGGAGCAACCGGCTGGTCATTGGCGCCGTCCAGCTCGCCTGACCCAGATACAACACCGGGAAGCGGTAGGCGACCGCTGATTCGGGCGAGACGCCGGCGCGGGTGTCATCCCAGATGCGCGACTGGTTGTCGAGATAGATGCCGATCTTGTGTTTCTGCGCCGCCTGCCACGTGAACCGCGTGTTGATGCCGTTCTGCTCGAGCGAGAAGAAGCCGCGCCGGCTCCGGTCCTCTTCGTAGGTCCATTTCGTCGGGTCGCCTTCGTTCTTGTTGTAGTAGAGCCCCGCGATGTAGTTCTGATTCACCTGCCAGCGCGCCGAGGTGTAGAACCAGAGCTTGTCGCGAAGCAGCGGACCGCCCACCGACGGATTGATGTCGTACGCGCGTTTCATCTCGTTGGGATCGGGAAGCCCGCGGTTCTTCAGTTCGTCAGTGAGGTTGCTGCCCTGCCAGGCCGAGTTCAC
Source organism: Vicinamibacterales bacterium (assembly GCA_035649395.1). Taxonomy (GTDB): domain Bacteria; phylum Acidobacteriota; class Vicinamibacteria; order Vicinamibacterales; family UBA2999; genus Gp6-AA40. The sequence continues at coordinate 15,647 of DASRJR010000102.1, read as the reverse complement.
TCCGGTCGCGAAGATCGACCCTTTGACGGTATTGCCGCCCTCTCGTGGAATGAGGTCGATGCGGAGACCGCCGAATGGCTGCTCGGCCGACACCGCCGCGTAGTCGACGGTCACTTCCTGCGTCGATCCCGTGTCGGGCACGAAGTTCGAGAACTCGCCGCCGGAAAGGACGTTGCCAAGCCGCACGCCATCGAGCTGCAGACGTGTGTCGCTGGTGCGGCCGCCGTGAATCTGGAACGTCGTGTTCTGCAGGTTGTTGGTGCCGCCGACATCAGCGAGTCCGCCGCGGCCGGGCTGCGCCGCGGACAGGCCCGGAATCAGCACGATCAGGTCGATGTGACTCCGGCCGGCCGGAATCGCCTCGATCACTTTCTGATCGAACACGCGCTGCTGCGTCGTCCGCTGGACGTCGATGATCGGCGACTCGCCGGCGACGGTGATCGTCTCCTGCAGCGATCCGACTTTCAAATCGACGTCGATCGTGGCCACGAACGACCCGGTGAGCTCGATGCCCTCTCGAACGACGGTCGAGAACCCCGTCAGGGTGAACGTCACGGCGTAGGTGCCGGGTCTGAGATCGACGATGCGGTACTGACCGCTGCCATCCGTGACCACTTCGCGCGTGCGTTCGATCAGCACGGGGCTCGCCGCCGAAACCGTGACACCCGGCAGCACGGCGCCCGAGGAATCACGAACGACGCCGGTGATCGACGCCTGGGCGTAGACCATCATCGGAACGAACGCGACGAAGCCGACGAGCATCAACGCCACGCGTGTGAATCGAAGCATGCGACACCCCATTCGTGAATCCTTCCAACTGAACGTGCAGACCCCCGCACCCATCAACGAGCGGCGCCCGTCGACGATGTCGACGCGCCGGTCGCGGGCGCATCGACGACATGCACGCGCGACTTGAATCGCCACCCACCATCGGGCGTCCTCACATAAACGTCCTCATAGTGCCCACCGCTCTTGAGGTACGCGCGACCCGTCACACCTTCGGCCGACACGCCCGTCGCGACGCCCGAGGCGCGGAACCGCTTGACGCCGTCCGCGCCGGCCACGTAGACGTCGTCGAACTGCCCGAGGTCGGTCCCGGCCAGCCGTCTGATCGCTCTGACGTCCTGCGCGGTCAGGCCAGCACTGACTTCAGGCGGCGTCATCACCGTTCGCGACTTGAAGCGCCAGCCCTTCGGCGTCTTCGCGTATTCGTCGTCATAACGCCCCGCGTTGCCGAGATCGGCGCGTCCGGTCACGCCGGCAGCCGTCGATTCGATCGCGACCATCGGCACCGGTCTCGCTGTCGCCGCAGGACCGGCCGGCGGGGCTGGATTCGTGCAATGACGCTCGCTGCGGACGAGCGCAATCAGCCGATCGCGGCCGACCACTTCGCCCCGGATGTTGCTGGCGAAATAGCCGGTTTCCGGCGCGAACAGCTCGGCGTAGTCCTCCGCCGCGCAGGCGCCGAGCGCACGCGCATAGCGGGCCGTGAGGTCCTGAATGTCCGCGCGATCCTGCGCGGTGAGGCTCTGCTGTCCGTAGGCGGGCGGCACCAGCGCCAGTCCCACAACCAGCATTACCGTGGGCATGCTGCGTCGCATCGCGGCGATCTCCCAGGGACGCCCGTTGCGAGATGGCAATCCCGAGCTCTTCTTCGTGGAGGCGCCCAATCATCTACGTTCGAGGCACGGGGCGACATACCCAGTTTGGGGGGGCTCGTTGGTCCTTCGGCCTTGGTGCTTGGTTCTTGGTCCGTCCTTGGTCCCGGGTCCGTTCTTGTCGGTCTTCAGCAGAACGCGCGTCCAGAACGTCCCTGGTCCATGGTCCTAACCCGTTGCGGACTACGGACAAAGGACCAGGGACGGACCATGGACCGAGGACGGACCAAGAACCAAGGCCCAAGAACTGAGGACGCTATCGAATGTGAATGATGCCTCGACGCAACGCCTCAGCGAGCGCCGCGGTGCGGTCGTGCACACTAAATTTCTGGAAGATGCTCTTGACGTGGGCGCTCGCGGTGTCGGCGCTGATACCGAGTGAGGCGGCGATCTCCTTGTTCCGCTTTCCGGTCGCGAGCAATTCCAGCACCTGGAATTCCCGGACCGTCAACGTCGGCTGACTGGCACGCTGCTCGAGGGCCGCCGCGATTTCCGGTGAGATAACGCGGCGCCCGGCGTGAACGTCGCGGATGACGCGAATCAGGTCGTCGGGCAGGGTGTCCTTCAGCAGGTATCCGACCGCACCGGCGGCGACCGCGCGGTAGATGTCCTCGTCGCCGTGATACATCGTGAGCACGACGATGCGCGCGTCCGGATCGTGGCGCCGGATCGCGTGAATCGCCTGCACGCCCCGCATCGTCGGCATCTCGAGATCCATCAAGGTGACGTCGGGCCGTACGCGCAGGAACTGCTCGACCGCCTGCTCGCCGTCGCTGGCCTGAGCCACGACCGTCATGTCCGGCTGCACGCCGACGATCCGGACGATCCCCTCGCGCATCAAGCGATGGTCGTCCACGCAGAGGACGCGAATGGTCTCGCGTGTGGTCACGACCTCATTCGGCGGCGACCGGCGCGGACGTCTCGATCGTCGTGCCGTGCCCGGGCCGGCTGATGATGGCGAGCTGTCCGCGAATCCGCGCCGCGCGCTCTCGCATGGTGAGCAGACCGAGGTGCTCGGCAGCCGCCGGGGCCACATGCTCGTTCGGCTCGAATCCACAGCCGTCGTCGCAGACCGTGAGAATCACGCGATCGCTCTCGAATGTGAGCGCGATGCGCACGCTGGTGGCACGGCCGTGGCGAATGGCGTTGTTGACCGATTCCTGTGCGATGCGCAGCAACTGCCGCTCGGCATCCGATGAACACGGGCGCGGACGACCCGTGATCGTGAACTCGGTGCGGACGCCTCTCGATGCCGTCGTGGTCTCGGCGAGCGCGCGCAGGGTATCGACGAGCGCTCTCGGCTTCATCGACTGCTGACGCAGCTCGAGAATCGATTCACGCGCCTCGCGCAGGCAGTGGCTGATCTGTCGCCGCAGGCGGCGAACGCCGTCGCGCGCTGGCGCCTGCGCCGGGTCCATCTCGGTCGCGATCGTCTCGAGCTCGACACCAATCGCGGCGAGACTCTGCAGCAGTGTGTCGTGGATTTCGCGGCTGACCCGCGCGCGCTCCGCGAACACGAGCGCGTACTGATTGCGCACCGCGCGCAGACGGAGCCACCACGCCGTCGCGACAATGAGCGACAGGCCGACCAGCGCCAGCGTCACGAACGCGGGCGTCCGGTAGAACGGCGGCGCCACACTGAATTCCCATCGCGCCGCTTCGGTCCAGTCACCGTTGGCGGTCGTGCTGACCCGGAAGCGGTAGTCGCCGGGCGGAACGTTGTTGTAGGTCGCGTCGCGCGCCGACGCCGCATAGATCCAGTCCTCGTCGACGCCCTCCAGCATGTAGCGGAAACGCAGCTTCGACGCCGACGACAAGCTCACCGTGCCGAAGTCCACCCGAAGCGTCGATGTGGTCGAGGGAAGCTGGAGATCGCGTGACGCCGCGATCCGGCGACCATCCGCGACGACGCCCTCGATCCGTGGCGGCGGCGGACGACGGGACGTCGGCAGGTGACTGGGGTCGATCATGGTCATACCGAGGCCGGTCGCCACCCAGAGGCGTCCATCGCGATCGCGCACGCCGCCGACGCCGCTCTGCCACGTCTGCGATCCCTGCTGCATGCCGTCGGTTTCGTCGTAGAGGGCGTATTCGATCTGGTGTGTCGGACTGCCCGCCACTTTGTCGAGTTCGCTCGGATGAAACCGCATCATAGCCGCGCCGGAATTCACGCCCACCCAGATGTACCCGTCGCGATCTTCGACGAGCACTGGCACGAGATCGGTCAACGGTGCATTCGCCTGTGTGATCGACGTGAGGCGTCCGTTCAGGAATCGACTCACTCCGGCGGACGTACTGAGCCACACGCCGCCGCGATTGTCTTCGATGATGGCGAGCACGGTACCGGGGCCGAGACCGTCTTTCTGGCCGAAGCTGCGGAAGGTTCCGTTCTCCCAGACGGCCGCGCCGGCCGACGTCAGGCCGATCCACACACGACCGCCGTTGTCGGTGTAGATCGATTGGCAGCCCTTGCCAGCGATGTCGGTCTTTCCTTCGAAGCGCGAGACGGTCGTGCCGTCCCACGCCATCACGCCCTTGATCGCTGTGCAGAACCACAGCGTTCCGTGCGCGTCTGTCGTCAGCGACATGACCCGGCTCGTCGCAATCACGCTTGGAATCGTCACCGGCTCGAACCGCGCGTCGCGAAAGCGCGTCAGCTTCTGACCGCCCGCGATCCAGAGGGCGCCGCTGCGATCGCCGTGCAGCGCCATCGTCTGCGAGACGTCATACGCCGTGCGGGCGCCACCGCTGAAGCGGTTGAGACTGTGCGCGGTGGCGATCCAGACGCTGCCGTCCGATCCGACGGCGGACGTGCGCACGCCGTCGTTGTTCAGGCCGTCGAGGACGACATCGGTGAACGAGCGCTCCGACAGACGGACCAGGCCGCCCCGCATCCCGACCCAGATGTTGCCGTCGCGATCCTCGAACAGCGACCGCGGCGATCCGGCAAGGCGATGTTCGTACTCGAACCGGTCCATCACCGGCGCTGGGGCGAGTGGATCGCGCACGCGCAGCAGTCCACCTCCGAACGCGGCGACCCAGATCTGACCACGGCTGTCGCGCATCAGCCGCCACGAACCGGCCGGCAGACGAATGTCGCGGCCGTGCCGGGGCGCGGTATGGGTCGACAGCCTCTTGACGATCTCCGCCGCATCCGTCAGCCAGACATCGCCCGCCGTATCCTCGACCAGACTCTGCACGTTGGTCGACGTCGCATCGACGAGCTCGAATCGATCCTTCGAACGTCGATAGACACCGGCCGCAGTGCCCGCCCACACGCTGCCCGATCGATCCTCGTACACGCTGAACGCCTCGGCGCCGTTGTATCCATCGGGCTCACCCATCAGCGTCCAGCGATCGTTGAGGAATCGGTACAGACCGCGGTTCGCAGCTGCCCAGATGGCGCCCTGACGGTCTTGAATCATCCCGGTCACACCGGGGGGCGCTCCTTCGGCAGGCGTGTACCGGGTGACCTGACCACGGACGACGCGGACGACTCCGCCGCCGCCACCGAGACCGATCCAGAGACTGCCGTCAGGAGCGCCGATCAGCGCGTGAACGGGTCCGTTCGGCAGAGGAGTCGCGGGTGAGATCGCATTCCACGGCGTGAAGCGCGCGCCGTCGAAGCGATACAGTCCGTTCGGCGTGCCCAGCCACAGATAACCTTCGGCGTCTTGCGCGATCGCAAAGACGTCCCCGGGGGGCTGCCCCTTCTCGGCGGCCCAGACCGTCAGTCCGTAGTCCGGTGAAGGTTTGACCGCGTTGGCGTCGGAGTTCCCTGCCGCGAGCAGCCGGCCGTGAGCGCAGATCGCACCCGCGACAAGCACACAGCCAGCAACGGTGAGTGCTTTGACGAAAGAAGGGACTACGCGGGACTCGCGCTGCGTCATGGCGGCCTGCCCGCCGACGCACACGATGCGAGGGCGAGGCGCGTCATTATCGCGACTCGCCCCCGCGAGCGGCAAGTCACCCGTTCAGGTATGACTCGCCGGAGCCGCGATGTCGGTTGGCGCCAGGCTTCAGGGCGCCGGGGCGAGCAACGTGCTGCTATCGAGAACGAGGCGGCGTGGGGGCGGCTGGGACAGCGGCTTTCGCGCGCACGAGGGTGCACGCGACTCCAATCAGATGAATCCTGTCGGGCGTCTCGAATTCGAAGGGCAGCAACTGGAAAATGCTGCCTTTTGCGGGCAGGACGAACACCGACCCGTTCGCGCCGCCACGATACTCCACGGCGCCGAGATCGTTGCGGCCGTCGTTGTCATGGATCGCCATGCGGGCCTGTTGAAACTCGATGATGCCGTCGCCGATCAGGACGCCGCACCCGCTGGCCAGCGCGGCCAATTGTGCGAAGACGTCTCCCCCGCCGGCAGGACGAGTCGCGGTTTGCCAGCGGCCGAGCAGCCGATTGCCAGACGCCGGCAGCGGCGGCTGTTTCTCGAGAACGGCCCGTTGCCGTTCAGTTGCCGCGATTTGCTGAAGCATCGCTCCCGAGCGTCGGTTCGCGTCTTCTTTGTACTGTTGATCTTCCTCGTCGCGGCACCGGCGAATCCATTGATCGTCGTTCTCGAACACTCCCTTCGGGCACGAAACAGGGTTCGGCTTCGGAGACTGCGCCGATCCTTGGAGCTGAAACGTCGCGAGGCCGGCCGTGATGGCAACAGCCGAATAGAGTGCCCGTCGTCCAGATATCGTCATAACTTTGGCTGTCATAGCTTTGGCGCGGTTCGCTTGGATGCCGCGTCCTCCTGCTGACGACGCGCCGCGTCGTCGGCCTGTTTCAGGAAAGCGTGCGCGGCCGCCTTCGCATTTCGCAGCAGCGCCGGGTTTTGTAGCGAGGTCCACATTTGAATCATCTGCGGCTGACTGCGTACGAGGTTGCTACCGAGCTCGAAGGCCTCCACCCACGTGTAGGGCGGGCACTTGGCCGATCGCTCCCCGTCGTATTCGACGCTGGTCGAAGTGGTTGACACCTCCTGGTAGAGACGCCCCGACGAGGGGTCCTCCTGGCCGCCCCTCATCTCGAAGGGGAAGCCGACGTGCGGCGCATTCGGCACGCACATCTGCAGATCCTCCCTGGTCGTCCACTTCACCTGCTTGCCCGCCTCGTCGAACACCCAGTACCGATTCAGCCCGTTGTCGAGACTTTCAGTCGCTCCGTACTTCTGCCTCACCGCCTCGACCAGATTCGTCGCCGCGACCGGCGCCGTGTTGGGGAAATTCACAAATCGCATGATTTTGCCGACCACCTCGGGCCCTCCGCGCGGCGTCGTCAGTTCGAGCGTGATCGACTCCGCGGTTCCGTCCGGCTGGTGGAAGAACACGGGGTTGCGGGGTGCGACCGTGTGCGCGATGACCCACTGACGCTCCGGAGGCATCTCTTTCCCGGCGATCACCACCTTGGTCTTCAAGACATCGACTCTCAGGCCGGCGTTCGACGCCTTGATCGCGGCGATCGCCTGCTCGGCCGTCATCCCGAGCTTGACGCCAACGATGTCGACGAAGCCGAGCGACGCGGCAAGCCTCCGGATCGCCTCCGGCGAGCAGCAGTCGCCCGTGTTGGGAGCTTGCGCCCCGGCCGCGGCAATCGGCGCGGCGGCCGATGGCGGCGGCGCCGGTTGGCTGGCCGTCGGGGGCGGAGGTTGCTGGCCCTTGGCGCGCTCCTGTTCCTCGCGCGCTTTCTTGAAGGCGTCTTTCGCCGCCTGGATTGGATTCCTCGACTGCGCGGCCATCGGTGGCGAGGACAGCGCCCACAGGCCAACGACTGCAACAGCGGCGAGTCCTATCGCCCGGCGAAAAGAGGTCTGCATGGCAACTCCTGATTGATGGAAGAGCGCACCTACAGACCATTGCGCCATTCGGCGGCAGAAACCGTCACGTCGTCAAAATGACGTCGAGCTCAAGACCGCGAGTCCAACACCTGCGGCGAGTGTAAACGCCCATCAAGAAGCGTCCCTCTCGCCGCGCCCGTCTGGCCGCCGTCGCTCGGGAAAGCGAACTGCCTTAGAGTTCTTCGCCTGCTGCTGGATTGAGTACGAGCTCGCCGGCGTACTGCTGGATGATCGAGAGCAGCCCGGTGTAGAGGAATCCGATCTGGAAGAGCACGAGGAACGGCAGCGTTCCGTAGATGCCGTTGGCAAGGGCGTAGAACACCGTCGCCGTGAAGTAGAGACCCAGCGCCAGCTCGATCATCGGCTGGACGACGAAGGCCTGGCGGTACTTCTTGCCGATCCACTCGTCGGATTGGCCTTCGATGCAGTACTTGGGCGTGCGCGCGAACTCGGTCTGCTTGTTGAACAGCGCCTCGAACACCGCCTTGGTGTTGTTGATCGCAAGACCGATCCCGATCGACATCAGGAACGGCAGATAGCGTGCGCGCGTCACCCAGTCGCTGTGCAGCTCGCGCTGGCAGACCATGTAGAAGTTGGCGACTGATGCTGTTGCCGCGAAGAAGAGCGGCACGTCGATGATCAGCATCTCGTACCAGCCCATGTTGTAGCGGATGACCATCGACGGCGCCATCAGCACGGACAGCACGCACATCAGCGGGTAGTTGAAGTTCGCGGTCAGGTGGAAGAACGCCTCGGCCTTCACGCCCAGCGGTGCATTCGAACGGAGTATGCGCGGCAGCAGCTTGCGGCACGTCTGGATCGAACCCTTGGCCCAGCGATGCTGCTGCGACTTGAACGAGTTCATCTCCACCGGCACTTCCGCCGGGGCGATCAGATCGGGCAGGAACACGAACTGCCAGCCCCGCAGCTGGGCACGGTAGCTCAGGTCGAGATCTTCCGTCAGGGTGTCGTGCTGCCAGCCGCCGGCGTCAGCAATCGCGGTGCGGCGCCAGATGCCCGCCGTGCCATTGAAATTGAAGAACAGCCCGGCGCGGTTGCGGCCGCCGTGCTCGAGGACGAAGTGCCCGTCGAGCAGGATCGCCTGGATCTTCGTCAGGAGCGAATACTCCTGGTTGATGTGCCCCCAGCGCGCCTGCACCATCGCGATCTTCGGATCGGTGAAGAACTGGACCGTGCGGCGGAGGAAATCTGGCGTCGGAGTGAAGTCGGCGTCGAAGATCGCCACGAACTCGCCTTTCGCGACCTTCAAGCCGGCATCGAGAGCGCCGGCCTTGTATCCAGTTCGATCGGTCCGGTGCAGGTAGACGATGTCGACACCGCGCGACGCGTTGCGCCGCACCGCCTGCTCGGCGACGCTGCGCGTCTCATCGGTCGAATCGTCGAGCACCTGAATCTCGAGCAGCTCCCGCGGATAGTCGATCTGGCAGACGACGTCGATCAGCCGATCGGCGACGTACATCTCGTTGTAAATCGGCAGCTGGATGGTGACAGCTGGGAGCGACTCGAACGTGCCGGCGGGCACGGGTTGCCGCCCCTTGTTCTTCATGTACAGATAAACGAGATAGTAGCGATGCCACCCGTAGACGGCCAGAATGACCAGGACGAAGAAGTACGTGCCGAGAATCAGCGTCTCTGAGAGGGTCATCGAGATGTCCCGCCGGAGCCCTGAGCGAAGTCGAAGGGGCGAAGGCGGACCGCGGGGAGCGCTGACCAGAATTATATTGAGCCTCGTCGCGATGCGTAAAGTCTGAAAATGACCGAAACCGATCTGGCACGCCTGCTCGAGGACGTCCGTACCGGCACGCTTGATGCTGATGCGGCGTCGACGCGCATTCGTGAAGCGATCGCGGCCGCGCCGTTCGTCGACCTCGGCTTCGCCCGGGTGGATATTCACCGGACCTTTCGTCAGGGTTTTCCCGAAGTGATTCTCGGGCTGGGAAAAACCCCTGCGCAGATCGCCGAGATAGCCCAGCGGATCGTCGCGCGTGGCCAATCGCTGCTGGTGACGCGGGCGACCGCCGAGGCCTACGCTGCGGTGCGAGCCGTGATCGGACAAGCGACCTATCACGCCGATGCGCGCGCGATCACACTGAAGCAGGGGGACATTCCGCGCGGCCTCGGCACGGTGCTGATCGCGTGCGCCGGCACGGCGGATCTCCCGGTCGCCGAAGAGGCGGCTGTGACAGCGGACATCATGGGCAACACCGTCGATCGGCTGTACGACGTCGGCGTGGCGGGTCTTCATCGCCTGCTACACGAGCAGCCGCGGCTGCAGGCGGCACGTGTGGTGATTGTCGTGGCCGGCATGGAAGGCGCGCTGCCGAGCGTGATCGGCGGGCTCGTGCGCGTACCGGTGATCGCCGTGCCCACGAGCGTCGGCTACGGCGCGAGCTTCGACGGCCTGGCGGCCTTACTCGGGATGTTGAACTCGTGCGCCAGCGGCGTCACGGTCGTCAATATCGACAACGGGTTCGGCGCGGCTTGTGTGGCGAGTCGGATCAATCACCTCTGAGCCGCCTCGCGGCGATCAGGTACACTTAGACCGTTCTTCCTTCCATCCGACACATCCATGCATCCGGGCGCCCTTCGGGCCCTTGAGTTCGATCGCATTCGCCTGGTCGTGAGCGGTTTGGCCGTCACCCCGCTCGGCCGCGACCGTCTGGCGGAGCTGCAGCCCGAATCGAATCCACCTTCGGTGATCGCCGCGCAGCGCAGCACCACCGAAGGCGTGCGGTTTCTCGCGGACCATCCGGGCTTTCCGCTGCGCGCGCCGAACGATCTCGACGAGACACTGGCCGCGCTCGGCGTCGAAGGCCGCGCGCTCGAACCGCTGCGGCTGCTGGGCCTGGCGGACTATCTCGAGTCGATCGAGCTGACGCGTCAGGCCATCACCAAAGTCGGTGCCGCCTTTCCGATCCTTCGCCTGCTGGTCGGGGGCGTCGCCTCGTTTCGACAGGAAGTGGCCGACGTGCGGCGGAAGATCGAAGCGTCGGGCGAGGTCGCCGATCACGCCAGCCCCGCGCTCGCCAGCATTCGCGATCGGCTGCGCCGACAGAAGCAGCGTCTTCGCTCCACGCTCGAAGGTTTTCTGCGTGGGAAAGAATCGTCAAAGTACCTGCAGGAGCAAGTCGTCACCGATCGCAACGGCCGGCGCGTGCTGATGGTGCGTGCGGAGCATCGCGCGTCGATCCCGGGCATCGTCCACGGCGGTTCGGCCAGCGGCGCCAGCCTGTTCGTCGAACCGCTCGAGACCGTCGAGATCAACAACGACATCGTCGCGCTCGAGGAGCAGGAGGCGGAGGAAGTGCGTCGCATCCTGCTGGAGCTGACCGATGCATTCCGCAGTCGACCGGAAGAACTCGAACGGACGATTGAGGTGGCGACCGAGATCGACGTCGTCCAGGCACGTGCCCGGTTCGCCGGGCTGACCGGTGCAGTCGAACCGGCCGTGGCGGCCGACGGGACGTTCGAGCTCAAAGGCGCGCGGCACCCGCTGCTGATGCGAGCGGTACGCGAGCGACTCGAAGGGGGTCGGGAGTCATTTTCGCAGGACGGCGCCGAAAATGACTCCCGACCCCTTAACCCGGTTCCCGTCGACATCCTACTCACCCCGCCCACGCGAATTCTGGTCATCACGGGTCCGAACACCGGCGGCAAGACGGTGGCGCTGAAAACCGCCGGTCTGCTGGCGGCCATGGCGCAGGCAGGCCTTCACATCCCGGTCGAACCCGGCTCGCGGCTGCCGGTATTCAAGTCGCTGTTTGCCGACATCGGCGACGAACAATCGATCTCGGCGAGCCTCAGCACCTTTTCCGCGCACATCGCCAACATCGTGTCGATGAACCGGGACCTGGCGCTGCCGGCGCTCGTCCTACTCGATGAAGTGGGTGCGGGGACCGACCCGGTCGAGGGCGGTGCGCTCGGCGTCGCGGTGATCGATCATTTCCGCCAGCGCGGTGCGCATCTGGTCGCGACCACGCATTACGATTCCCTCAAGTCCTACGCATCGACGACCGAAGGCGTGGTCAGTGCGGCATTCGGATTCAATCCGGACACATTTGCTCCGACCTATCGATTGAATTACGGCTCGCCGGGGCGCAGCCTCGCCATCGAAATCGCGGCGCGTCTGGGGATGCCGCCGTCGGTGATCGCCAACGCCCGCGAGAACCTGAGCGAGCGCGAACAGCAGCTCGCGGAGCATCTCGCGCGCGTCGATCAAGAGCTGGCAAAGCTCGAACAGGATCGGCGCGAGCTGTCGCGCCAGCGCGCTCAAGCCGCCGACGCCGACAAACAGCTGCGCGCGCGTGAAGACGCCGTGCGCGAGCGTGAGCAGGCGTATCGACGACGGCTCGACGCAAAGCTGGACGACGAGCTGCGCGAGGGACGAAAAGAGATCGACACGATCATCGAAAGTCTGAAAGCGCGCGCCGCCGAGATGAGCGAGCAGGCGGCTCGCCGTGCCGCCGCGTCCATCACCACCGGTGAAGCCGGTGCCGCACGCGCCGACGCGCGCGCGGCGATCGACAAGGTGGTCGGCCGTCTCAAGAAGACAGGCGCACCGGCGGTGGCCTCGGCACAACCGGCAGCGCCGGCCGCGCCTCTGGAACCGGGCGCGCGCGTGTCTGTCGGCGCGCTCGGACTCGAGGGCACGGTGATCGATGTGCACGGCTCGCACGCCGAGGTCGATGTGCGCGGCAAGCGGCTGCGCGCCGCGCTGCGCGACCTGCGCGTCGTCGGCGCCGCGCCGAGTACGGCGAAGGCGACTTCAGTAAAGGTCCGTGTCGATCTGCAGCCACGTACCGGCTCGTTGTCCGAGCTGAACGTGATCGGCAACACGGTTGACGAGGCGCTGACACGGCTCGAGAAGTTTCTCGACGAAACAACCGTGAGCGATCAACGGGTCATCCGCATCGTCCATGGGCATGGCACCGGGCAGCTGCGCCGCGGCATCGCCGCGTTCCTGAAAGAGCATCCGCTGGTCGCGCGATTCGATGCCGCTCCGACGGATCAGGGAGGCGGCGGTGTGACGGTGGTGGAGCTAAAAGACTGAGTCGGTCTAATGCAAAATTCAAAATGCAAAATGCAAAAGGCATTGGGTAATTTGGTCCGTCTCCGTCCGTTTTGCATTCCATTTTGCATTTTGCATTTTGCATTTTGAATTACATGGCGCTGTTTCCAGCTCACTTCATCGAAGACCTGAAGCGTCAAGCGGACATCGTCGTCGTGATCCAGGACTACGTGTCGCTGAGGAAGACGGGGGCGACCTACAAAGGCCTGTGTCCGTTTCATGGCGAGAAGACGCCGTCGTTCCACGTCGATCGCGACAAGGGGTTCTTTCATTGCTTCGGGTGCGGCGTCGGCGGCGACGTCATCAAGTTCCTCGAGCTGCACGAGAAGCTCGGGTTCCTCGACGCGGTGAAGCTGCTGGCGCAGCGCTTCGGCATCACGCTGCCCGAAGTCGAGCAGAACGACGAGCAGCGCGCCAACACAGGGGAGCGCGAGACGCTCCTGAAGATCCATGAGGCCGCTGCGGCCTGGTTCCGCGAGCAACTGCTGTCGCCGGGCGGCGCCCGTATCAGGAAGCAGATCGCCGATCGCGGGCTGATCGACGCGACCGTTCAGGCGCAGGCCCTCGGCTTTGCCCCTCCGACCCGCGACGGCCTCGGCCGCGCGCTTCAGCAGCAGGGGTTCTCCAAGGCGCTCCTCCTCCGGGCGGGGTTGCTCGTCCAGAAGGACGATGGGAGCGTCATTGATCGGTTCAGGAACCGGTTGATGATCCCCATCGCGCGCGATACCGGATCGGTCATCGCGTTCGGCGGCCGTGCGGTGGATGCCGACCAGCAGCCGAAGTATCTGAACTCGCCCGAAACGCCCATCTACTCGAAGAGCCGGACGCTGTATGGCCTGAACCTGACCAAGACCGCGATCCGCGAGCGCGGGTTCGTGGTTCTGGTGGAGGGGTATTTCGACTTCGGCCAGGTGTTCCAGGCGGGCTTTCCGACGGTCGCCTCCTGCGGCACGGCGCTCACGCCGCAACAGGCGCAGTTGCTGCGGCGCTTTACCAACAAGGTGGTTCTGAGCTTCGACCCCGATGCCGCCGGCCAGGGCGCGGCGGCCAAGTCCAGTGAAATGCTGGTGGCCGAGGGGTTTGAGGTGGCTGTCGCCATCCTTCCGCCGGGAGAGGACCCCGACACGTTCGTCCGCAAGGAGGGGGCGCGTGGCTACGGTGAACGACTTCGGCAGTCGCGGCCGTATTTAGAGTACCTGCTCGATCGAGCGGCCGCGGGTCACAACCTCAACAGCGATGAAGGGCGCGTGAAGTTCCTCGCCGAAATGCTTCCCGTTGCCGGCCGAATCCCGGACGCCGCCATGCGCGACCGGTTCGCCGACCGGCTGGCGTTTCGCGCCCACGTGACCGACGAGGTCGTGCGTGCACAGATTCGTAAGGCAGCCGTTCAGAAGCAGACGACTGTGGCGAGCGGGATGGTCCCGCGCCTGGGGCAGGTCACCAAGGCGGAAAAGGGCCTGATTTGGTGGTTGATTCACCAGCCTGAGCCGGCATTGGACGCGCTTTCGCGCCTGGATCCCCCGGATTTCGAGGGTCTCGCCGGCCGATCCGTGCTGGATCTCGCACGGAAACTACATGACAATAAGGGGTTCTCTCCTTCTGTGCTGCTCGAGCGTCTAAGTTTTATAGAAGCTCAGCTCGTGACCGGGATCGCGAGTGAGCCGGAGCCGCCTGCACTCTCGCCGCCTGCGTGCGTACGCGAATTCCGCCGCCACCGCTACGAGCGGGAGCGTGCGGCGGTGCAGCGTGAGATCGAGCGTCTGCAGACGCAGGGAGCCGCCGACGGCGTGGAGATCAACGCGTTGCTCGCGCGCAACGGTGACCTCGGTCGGCTCATACAGTCATTGGTGATAGCGGAGGACTGATCTTGTCGATTGAAGAGAAATACGACGAAGTACGCCAGCTGATCAACGTAGGCAAGGAGAAGGGTTACCTGCTCTATGACGAGGTGAACGAGCTCCTGCCCTCCGAGATCACCTCGTCGGAAGAACTGGACGACCTATTCAACGCGTTCGGCAGCGCCGGCATCGAAGTCGTCGATTCCGATAAGGCGTATCGCGGCGACAAGGATTTCGATCGGGAAGGCTCCGGCGACGAGCCCGAGCTGGACCTGACCCCGGGCGCGCTCGACAAGACGAACGACCCCGTACGCATGTACCTCCGCGAAATGGGCACCGTGCCGCTGCTGACGCGCGAGGGCGAAGTCGCGATTGCCAAGCGCATCGAGCGCGGCAAGCTCGCGGTCATCAAGTCGATCTCGCGCACGCCGACGATCGCCAAGCGCATTCTGCTGATGGGCGATCAGCTGCGCGCCGGCGAGCGCACCATCCGCGAGCTCGTGATCTTCAGCGACGAGGAAATCACCGACGAAGTGATCCAGGAGCGCGCCGTCGAAGTGCTCGAGCAGATCGAGGCGGTCCGGAAGGCGCGCGGCAACTACCAGAAGCTGACCGAGAAGCTCGAGCTCGTTCCGCGCAAGGACAAGCGGAAGTTCCGGCGCGCTCGCCTGAAGACCCTGCGCGCGTGGGTCGAGGTGTCGCGCCGCATCCGCGACATCGAGTTCACCGAGACCGTCAAGCGTCGTCTCGTCGACGAGGTCAAGGACGCCGTCGACGCGGTGCAGAAAGTGCAGCGCGACGCCGACGGGCTCGATCGGCATCTCAACCCACGCGGGAAGATGAAGGCGCCGAAGCTGAAGGAAGAGGAAAAGAAGGCGCTGCAGAAGCGGCTCAAGGATCTGCGCATTCACGTCAAGCAGATGATCGACGACCTCGAAGAGACGCCGGATCGTCTGCGCCGGACGATCGAGGTCATCCAGCGCGGTGAAGCGCAGGCCGAGCAGGCCAAGAAGGAGCTGGTCGAGGCCAACCTCCGCCTCGTCGTCTCGATCGCGAAGAAGTACACGAACCGCGGTCTGCAGTTCCTCGATCTGATTCAGGAAGGCAACATCGGCCTGATGAAGGCGGTCGACAAGTTCGAGTACCGCCGTGGGTACAAATTCTCGACCTACGCGACGTGGTGGATCCGCCAGGCGATCACCCGCGCGATCGCCGATCAGGCGCGCACCATCCG
>DASRJR010000101.1:0-9566 GCA_035649395.1 Vicinamibacterales bacterium | reverse complement strand
TCGCGGACAGGGAGCTTCATGGAAGAACGATGAAGCTCCCAAGTTTAATCGAGCGGTCAACGAAACCAGTCGCGAACTCGCTGGCTGAACGGCTGCGGTCGCTTACGGTGCTCGATGTCCGCCGAATAGATGCAGATGCCGGCCGGCACCGGCCGGATACGCAACTCGAACCATCGAGTGGTTCCATCCGGGAAGGTGAACTCGTTCTCCATGACCTCGCTGGTCCGCTGCTCCATGCACGTGCGAAGGACCGCGAACAACGGCGTCTGGTCGATGCCGGGGTACGCCTCGACCATGGTCCGGCCGATCAATTCGGACGCAACCCGGCGGCCGTGCCGCGCCGCCGCTGGATTGACGTAGATGTATCGCCAGTCGGCTCCGATGATTTGAAATCCTTCCGCCAGACAGTCGAGCGCCGCTCGGACGGGATCCTGATGCGCGATCGGCGGCTGAATAGTGACCGTTTCTGCCACGATGAGGTTCCGAAAGACACTATAGAGGAATTCAACCCGCGCCCGTAGTACACGTCACGCTGTTGCCAAGCGAGCGACTTCCTCCAGTGTGGTCTGTTGAAGGATCGCTCTGGCGAGCGCGTCCTCGAACAGCGGTTTCAGGCCCGCAGCGGCGGCGGCCCGCGCGATCGCACGCGCGTCGGCTCGGTCGCGAATGAGCGCCTGCAACGGCGAGTCGACGAGGAGAATCTCATACACGCCGGTGTATCCGCGATAGCCCGAGCCGCCGCAGTGCTCGCAGCCACGCCCCCGGACGAACAGGACGTCCGGATCGGGAGCCAGGCCGACGTTCTTCAACATCTCTGCGGGATACGTGACCGGTTCCCTGCAATCTGTGCAGATCAGTCGCACGACTCGCTGCGCGATCACGCCGGTGAGGTAGGACGCCAGCAAGTACGGCTCGAGTCGCATGTCGATGAGACGAGCGACGGCGCTGGTCGCGTCCCGCTCGTTCAGTGTCGTGAGCACGTGGATCCCGGATTGAGCCGCGCGCAGCGCCATTGCCGCGGACTCGGCGTCGCCGATATCGCTGATCATGATCGCGTCGGGGTAACGGCGAAGCATCGAGCGCAGCGCAGCCACGTCGCTCGCGCTGGTGGATGGGTCTCGCTGCGTCTGCCGAACGCCCGGGATCTGACACTCGATGGTGTCTTCGATCGTGACGATGTTCTTCGACGTTCTCGCCAGATGAGTGAGCATCGAGTAGATCGTCGTCTTTCGCGCCTCGTCTGGGCCGGCCACAATCAGCAGGCCTCGCGGGCCGTTCAAGAGGTCAGTCACGAGGCTCAGATCTTTGCGGGTGAATCCGAGCTCACCCAGTGGGCGCACTCGAGGTGCGTCGATCTCGAACGTCGGGGCAGCGGCCGCATCGTCCGCGTGCACGACACTTGTCGGAAGCGTCTCCGGTGTCGGCGCACGCAGATTGTCGTGGTCCTCTTCCGCATCGGCATAACACCAATCGAGGAGGGTGCGAACGTCTTCGGGGGCGGCGCAGATCGCGGACACCGGTCGCGACGCAAACTGACGCAGATCGTCGAGTGGCAGCACGTCGAGAGGATTGGCCTGAACGACCTCGAGTATCGATCCCGTCACGTCCACGGGGACGAGCAGATGTTTTCGCGCGAACGGTTCGGGCACGAGCGCTGCCGCGGCTCGATCCGGGCGAAGGTCGGTAATTGCCACGAACGGGACGCCAGCCTGTTCCGCGAGCGCACGACTCAGCGTCGCCTGGCTGATCAACTCGAGCCCGAGCAGCGTTTCGCCGAGCAGCGTTCCCGTGACTCGCTGCCGATCCAGCGCTGCCTCGAGTTGAGGCGACGTGATCGCTCCGGACGTGACCAGGGCGTCGCCCAGCACTAGCGGCGCTCCGATGACGGCCCTAGAGGAGACCGCATCTCGATCGTGCGGCGGCCGCGTACGGGAGACTCGACCACGACGGCCCGCGGCTGGATGTCGACGATGCGCGAGCCGGCGATGCGATCGCCGGCACGAGCGATCCGACCGTTGACGACCGCAAGGCGACGCTCGGGTGAGAACAGGATCGAATCGATCCTGAGCTCCGGTTCCGCGTCATCTGGTCGGCGTTCGAGGTCGACCGAAGGCTGCACCTGAGGCTCCGTCGGAGGCGTCGACGTGATACGAACATCGAGCGGAGCCGCCGCCAACGTCGGGGCAGGTCGCGCGCGCGACGGTCGCAGCGCCATATAGCCAGCGATCACGACAAGAACAGCCGCTGCGGCCGCGGCCATGGCCACCGGTGAACCAATCGTGCGTCGAGAGGGGCGGACGGGCGCGATCAGGCTCGAGTAGGGTTCGCCCTCGGCGCCAACGGCGATCGCCAGACGCAGCGCCGCGACGTCGGTGTGAAAGTCGACGGCCGGCTCGGGCACCGCCTCCGCGTCGATGCCCGTAATCGAGTCGAGCGTCTCGATGGGCAGTTCCAAAGTCGCGCCGAGTGGCTGCGTCAACCGTCGCAGGCCGGTCATGTCGCCGCACAAGACGATCGCCTCGAGAGTCGTGCGAAACGATTGACGAAAACACAATATCGATCGGCGCAATTCGGCGGCGAGCCTCTGGTCGAACGATTCATCACGCTCGGCGCGATCGGGGTGAAGCGGTCCGACATGGCCCCACGGCAGCTCGCGCGCCATCAGCAGCACACCATCCGCCACCACGGCGATGCAGGTGGCGTGTGCGGCGAGCGCGACATATAGCGACGGAGCGGGCGTGCGATCCAGCCGTCCTCGGGCGAGCGAGGCGAGCGACATCGCCGGCGTGACGACGCGATCGACGATGAATCCGGCGCGCGTCAGCGGCTCGATGCCGAGCGCAATCTCGGGCTTGGATGCGGCGGTCACGGCGACCTCACGCTCGACGCGATCGCCAATCGTCGTGGAGGCACCGAGCGTGACCGCAAGGCTCGCGCGCGAACCGTCCGCCTCGATCAGCGCGATCTCTTCCTTCGCATGATCGGCTGCCATTTCCGCAAAGTCGGCGTCGGCAGCCGCCGGCACGCGAAGAAACCGGTGCGTCGATCGCAATCCCCAGATGGTGACGGCCGCGTGCCGCGCCAGGCGATGTTCGCGTCGCAGCCGTTCGAGTGTCGCGCTGAACGAGACCGGGTCGGGATCGACGTCGAGCGCCGTGATGAAGTGCCGGACCCGTACGTCGGCGCGACGTGAACCGAGTGGAGTGGCGTCGACCTCGACGAGGCGGCAGAGGCCAGGCTGAATCTCGAAGCTGGTGCGAGTAGCCATGACGCGCGGCGACCAGACCAGTATCGGCTATTTCGATTTCGATGAGGGAGCGCCGACCTGGCCTGCAAGCGTCTCGGCGCGCCGACGCACCTCGTCAACGACGGCGCCGGTGTACTCGGGGCCGGCGTATGACAGGAACTCAACGTAATGGGTGTAGGCGAGTGTGGCCGCGCTCCGCTCGTCGTAAAGAAGGCCGAGGTTGTAGTGCGCCGCCGCGTGCGTCGGTCGATCGCCGATCACGCGCAGCAACAGTTCGATCGCGCGATCGGGACGGCGGTCGGCCCGCTCGACGAGCGCGAGGTTGACGAGCAGATCGGCATTACGAGGATCGGCCGCCAGCCCAGCCGAAATCTCGGCGCGCGCGTCCGCGACACGACCCGCATCGATCAACAGCACCGCGAGATGATTGCGCGCCTTGATGTAGCGCGGGTCGATGGCGAGCGCACGGCGGAATTGCTCGACCGCGTCGGTCGTCTGTCCGCGCGCGCGATAAAGCAGGCCGAGGTTGTTGCGCGCCTCGAGGTGTCGATCGTTTTCGGCGATGGCCGCCAGATACTCCTTCGCCGCCTCGTCCAGCTTGCCAGCCTGGTGCAGGCGGACAGCGCTCGTGAAGTGGCTCTCACGGCGAACGGCAACCGTTCGTGCGGTCGCGCTCGCCGGATCACGCGACGGTGGCGCGGAGCGAGCGGCTTGATCGGCAGCGGCTGCAGTATCAGCGGCGGCGGCGCGTTCCGGTGTCGCGGCTGGAGGCGTGACCGGTGGAACGCTGCCGCCTGCAGGCCGATTGTCGCGGCTCACTGCGGGGGCGGAACGGGCAGGTTCGAAAAGGCGGCCAATCGCCAGCCAGGCCGCGACGCCGATCACGGCAACGGCGGCAATGACGACCCACCACGTGCGACCCGAGCGTGGTGCGACGGCGACCGCCGTGAGTCCGAGGCCGCTCGGCACCTGTCCACGCGAGGCGATCGACGCGCGCGACGGTGCCGCCGCGGCGGCGTCGGACCGCCGCCTCGCACGACGAAGCGCGTCGAAGATGACGCTCATGCTCTTACGATCGCCTCAAGAGGCGGTGGAACCACGTCGGCTTTCGCGGTTCGACCCGCTCTAAATCGAGCGCCTCGGCGGCAGTGGTGATGAGCGCCTCGTCAATGCGCGCCGCCTCCGCAGTGTATCCGGCCAGCAGTGCGCGATCGCACAGCATGTTGATCGTACGCGGGATGCCGCTCGAGTAGCGATAGACCAGGGCGAGGGCAGCCGGCGTGAACAACACGACGCGCATCGGCCTCGCGATCGCGAGGCGATGCGAGACGTACGCCCCCGTCTCTTCTTCGGTCAGCGGACTGAGCTGATAGCGGACCGAAATGCGTTGATCGAGCTGGCGCAACTCGGGCGATCGCAGCAGCGGAACCAGATTGGGCTGCCCGACGAGAATCATCTGCAGCAGCTTCTCCTTGTCCGTCTCGAGATTGGACAGGATGCGAATCTGCTCGAGAATCGGCAGCGGCAGGTTCTGCGCCTCGTCCACGATCAGCACCGCGCGCGCGCCCAGCGGCACCAGCGACAGCAGGAACTCGTTCAGGGTGTTGACGAGCTCCTGCTTGGTCGGTCGACGCCCGGCCAGGCGCTGTTCGCCCCTGGAGAGGATACCGAGATCCTGGAGAATCGCCGTGAGCAAATCCTCTTCCGACAGAAACGGATTGAGCAGCAGCGCGGTGAACGTGCGGGGATCGGTGTGCTCCAACAGGGCGCGGCACAGCGTCGTCTTGCCGGTCCCGATGTCACCGGTGATCACGACGAAGCCTTCGCGGCGCTCGATGGCGTACTGCAGGAGCTCGAATGCGTTCGCGTGCGACTCGCTGCGATAGAGGTACTTCGGATCGGGTGTGAGGCTGAACGGCTTCTCGGCGAAGCCGTAGAACGATTCGTACATCAGCGCGCGGCCACTTGGGGTTCGACAAGCGTTGGAGTGAGCAGGATGACGAGATCGGTCTTCCGTCGCGTCCGATCCGCATCGGTGGTCTCATGGACGAGACCGGTCATCAGGACCGTGTCGCCCTGACGCACCCGGACGATGGTGTCGGCCTCTCGCACGAGTACGGGAGGCGCGCCGCCAGGCGCCGGCTCGTCTCCGACACGACGCGTCACGCTGGCGCTGACGCTCATGTGAATCAGGCCGTCGGCCGCGACGAGCGGCGTGACACTCAGCGCCACACCGTCGGCGCTCCCCTGTGCGGCCTGCATGCCGACGCGCATCATCGCGGGTTGGTTGTTCATGGCCGGTACCACCGCGTTCGAGAGCACGCGCACGGTGCCCTGCGCGGCGAGCGCCTCCAGCACCGCAGTCGGGGTCGTTCCGGCCAGCGCCAGCGGCACGCTGCCCGGCGTGCGCGGCGGGGTCGCTCCACTGCGTGGCAACGCGCGCATCACCGCGCTCCAGTCGATGCCGCTCGACGCGGGATCGCGCAACTCGATTTCGACGACCTTCGCATCGATCTGCACCTGCCGCATCGCTCGGTGCATCACGGCTTCGAGATATTGCTCGACGCGCGCCAGTCGGCTCGCGCGATCGGTGACCTGAAGCAGCGCTGCGGTGCGATCGACGTTGACGCGCCCTTCGCTCGAGAGCAGGGCGCGTATCGCCGCGTCGAGATCGCTATACAGGTCGGGCGCATCGGTGCTGGTGATCTCGGTGGCACCGCCGAGCGTCCGACGGCCTGTGCGCTGGGTGATGACGTGGTCGATGCTGAACAGCCGCGTCTCGAGCTCGCGCGGAAAGACGCGGATGACCTGACCGCGCACCGCGTAGTCGAGCCCGAGCGGTTCGAGGATTAGATCAAGCGCTTCGCGGAGCGTGACGTTCTTCAGATCGCCGATGAATCGCTGGTTGAGACCAGGGTCGGGCACCACGCTCAGCCGCGTATCGCGTACGAGCAGGAGAAGAACGTCGGCGATCGGCGTCGGTCGCGAGAACCCGAGCGAGAAGCGCGGGCCGTCGAGGCGAGCGTCGCGCTCGGTCTCTAACTGTATGGCCGGCAATGGCTTGAGCGGGACGGCCGTCTGCGAGTCGAGCGCCGACACTGCGGCCGCAATCATCAGTCCGGCGAAGATGCAGCGAGTCAAACTGCAGAGAGTTTCTCACCACGGGCGTCGGCGAAACCAGGATTACGGATTAGACATCGAACTGATTTCTCTGTGATATCGTATTGACATCACAGAAAGAGGCACTTCAGCCTCTTCCCTTTCTGGGGAGGTCGTTCGATGGTCCGCGAACGCTTGCGCAACGGGTCCCCTGGGCTCCTGCTGCTGCCACTGCTCATCCTGGCCCTCGGCATTCCCATCCGCGTGTTCCTGGCGGGCGTGCGAGCTGCCGAATTTCGCGACGACGGGGCAGCGTTCTACATCATCGGCGCCGCTCTGCTGTTCGCGCTGTGGGTGCTGGCCGTGCGCGGCTTCTTCATCGTCGCGCCGAACGAAGGCCAGGTACTCCAGCTGTTCGGCTCGTATGCCGGTACTGCCAAGACCGCGGGCTTGCGCTGGGCCAACCCGTTCTATACGCGGAAGAAGATCTCGCTGCGTGTGCGGAACTTCGAGAGCTCACATCTCAAGGTCAACGACGCGGAAGGCAACCCGATCGAGATCGCGGCCGTGGTGGTGTGGCGCGTGGTTGAGACGGCAGAAGCGGTGTTCGAAGTGGACGACTTCGAGAACTACGTTCGCGTCCAGAGTGAGGCCGCGCTCCGCAACGCGGCGACGAGCTACCCGTACGATTCGCACGAAGACGGTGTGGTGTCGCTTCGCGGATCGACGGCGGTGGTCGCCGATCACCTGAAGCAGGAGGTGCAGCAGCGACTGCAGAAGGCGGGCGTCGAAGCGCTCGAGGCGCGCATCAGCCACCTTGCGTATGCACCTGAGATCGCTGCGGCGATGCTGCAACGGCAGCAGGCGGGTGCCATCATCGCGGCACGCCAGCGTATCGTCGAAGGCGCAGTGGGGATGGTGGAGATGGCGCTCGAGATGCTGTCGCGCAAGGAGATCGTCCGGCTGGACGAGGAACGCAAGGCCGCGATGGTGAGCAACCTGCTCGTGGTGTTGTGCGGCGAGCGCGGGGCGCAGCCGATCCTCAACACGGGAACGATCCATCAGTAAGGCCCCGAGCCCGTGGCCGAACGAAAGTCGTTCCTGCTTCGCATCGACGCCGGCGTCCTGGAAGGGGTCCAACGCTGGGCCAACGACGATCTGCGTTCGCTGAACGCGCAGATCGAGTACCTCCTCCGGGACGCCCTGCGTCAAGCGGGTCGGGCGTCCCGGACGCCTGCCGGCGGATCCCCGGAACCGACTCCTCCTACCGATCCCGATCCAATGACCGATACTTGATTGCGTGCCAGCGCACGTGTCTTCTTCGACGCCTGTTCGCCCCCTGCTGAAGTGGGCGGGGGGGAAGCGGCAGCTGCTCTCGGTCCTGGCCGAGCACTACCCGCTTCGGTTCAGGCGATACGTGGAGCCGTTCGTGGGTAGCGGGGCCGTGTTCTTCGATCTCCTCAATCAGGGACGGCTCTCCGGATGCCGCATTCAACTGTCGGACATCAACCCCGATCTGATCGGGTGTTACTGGATGGTCCGCGATCGGACGATGGAGGTGCTTCGCGCGCTGAAGTCGTTGTCGCGTGAGTACCGTCTCGACGGTAGCACGGTCTATTACGATGTGCGCGATCGCCGCTTCAACCCGCTTCGTGCGGAGCTGCGGCAGCGTTCGACCAGCGAGAAAGAGATCGCGGAACGCTACACGCCGGAGCTCGCGGCCATGCTGCTGTTCCTCAATCGCACCGGCTTCAACGGCCTGTTCCGATTGAATCGCCGCGGCGGCTTCAACGTCCCGGTCGGGCGCTACGTGAATCCTCGCATCTGCGATGAGGCCAACATCTCCGCCGTCGCCGAGGCGCTCGCGGCACCAGGTGTGTCGGTCGATCTGGCCTCGTTCTACGAGACGCTGGCCGACACCGGCCGGGGCGACTTCGTCTACTGCGATCCCCCGTACGCCCCACTGAGTCGGACGTCGAACTTCGCGCACTACACGGCAGGAGGCTTCACGGCGTTCGATCAGCGACGGCTGCAGCAGGCTGTCATTGCGGCGTGCCGTCGCGGCGCGCGAGTCGTGGTATCGAATTCGAGCGCATCGGAGATCGTGCGCGGCTATACCACACTGGACGCGCAGAAGGCGCGTCTCGTGATTCGCCCCGTGCCGGCGCGACGCTCGATCAACTCGCGGGCCTCACTACGCGGTCCCGTCGACGAACTGATCATCGCCAACGTGCGTCCACGAGCACTCGACGACATCAAGCCGCGGATGCTCCGCGCAGGGCTGAAGACCCGGAAGAAAAAGTCCGCGTGATGAAGGCCTGAGGGCCTAGAGACCCAGACAACCACGCCGATCCACTGAAGCTTAAGATCTGAGGCCTGGGCCTCAGCGCGAGTGACATACAATCCACGCATCCGTGGCTGAGCCCGCTCCCCTCGAATCGGGTACTCAGATTGGTCCGTACCGCATCGAAAGTCCGATCGGTCAGGGCGGCATGGGTGTCGTCTATCGTGCGCTCGACACCAAGTTCGATCGAGCGGTTGCGGTCAAGTTCGTTTCGGGTGACTTCACTGATTCGGCCACGAGAGAGCGGTTCCGGCGCGAAGCGCGAACCGCCTCGTCGCTCAACCACCCGCACATCCTGACGGTCCACGATGTCGGGGAATTCAACGGCCGGCAGTATCTCGTAACGGAACTGATCGAGGGCGGCACGCTCAAAGACTGGGGCGCCGGTGGCCGACCGTGGCGGCACGTCGTCGAGCTACTCGTTGGTGTCGCCGACGGGCTCGCCGCAGCGCACGCGGCAGGCATCATTCATCGCGATATCAAGCCGGCCAATATTCTCGTCACGAGTCACGGCTATGCGAAGCTGACCGATTTCGGTCTGGCAAAGCAGATTGAAGCGGTCGTCGACGATGGCCCCACGCGAACGCTGTTGTGGAGCGGCACGCGCCTCGGTACCGTTGTCGGAACGATCGGCTACATGTCTCCGGAGCAGGTCGCCGGCAAGCCGATGGACGCACGCAGCGACATCTTCTCGTTCGGCGTCGTGTTGTACGAGCTCCTCACCGGCCTGCAGCCCTTTGCGGGCGCGACCGAACTGGAGGTGCTTCAGAAGATCCAGCATCACGCTCCCGAGCCACTCGGCCCGCACATTCCGCCAGCGCTCCGGCTCGTCGTCGAGAAGGCGATGGAGAAAGAGGCTGCGGAGCGTTACCAGAC
>DASRJR010000100.1:0-11188 GCA_035649395.1 Vicinamibacterales bacterium | reverse complement strand
CACCTTCCGCCGGATGATCCCGCCGTCTACGAGCTACTCCAGAAGGCCGAAACCATCGGCGTCTTCCAAGTCGAATCGCGCGCGCAGATGGCGACGTTGCCGCGGCTCAAGCCGACGAAGTTCTACGACCTCGTCGTCGAGGTCGCCATCATCCGGCCCGGACCGATCGTCGGCGACATGGTGCATCCGTATCTGAATCGGCGCGCCGGGCGCGAGCCGGTGGTGCCGCTGCATCCGTCGCTCGAGCCGGTGCTGGCGCGCACGCTCGGTGTGCCGTTGTTTCAGGAGCAGCTGCTGCGCATGGCGATGGTCGCCGCGGGGTTCACGGGTGGACAGGCCGAGGAGCTGCGGCGCGCGATGGGCTTCAAGCGCTCGGAGAAGCGGATGAAGCAGATCGGGATCGATCTGCGCGAAGGCATGGCGCGCAACGGCATCACCGGCGAAACCGCCGAGCGAATCATCAACTCGATCACGTCGTTTGCGCTGTACGGGTTTCCCGAATCGCACGCCGCCAGCTTCGCACTGCTCGCGTATGCGAGCGCGTATCTGAAGGTCCACTATCCGGCCGCGTTCTATACGGCGCTCCTCAACAACCAGCCGATGGGGTTCTACCACCCGGCGACGCTCGTCAAGGATGCGCAGCGCCGTGGCGTCCGCTTTCATCCGATCGACGTGCAGCAGTCCGACTGGCTGTGCCGCGTCGAGGACGACGGCGCGATCCGCATCGGCTTCATGTACGTGAATGGCTTGCGAAAGGAAAAGGGGCAGGCGATGGCGGCGTTCGATCGCACGAAGATGATGGCCCCACCGGTATTGTGCGCAAAGTGTGGGGCGGACGACGACAAGATGATCGAAGTCGTGGCAGAAGGAATCAGGAATCGGGAATCAGGAATCAGCCATGGGCCAGGAACGAGTTCTCAGCGAGCAGGAAACAGAACGCGCACTTACTATTGCAACATTTGCTCACATGAGTGGACGGTCGCCCTGCAACCTGCAGGACGATTCCGATCGATCGAAGACGTGGCGCAGCGCACCGGCCTGCGGCGCGACGAGTTGACGACGCTCGCGGATATCGGTGCATTGAACGCGTTTACAAACGAACGTCGTAGTGCTGTATGGCAAGTGGAGCGCGCTGTACGGCCGGCGGGTGAGCTCTTCAGGAATCAGGAATCAGGAATCAGGAATCAGGATCGGGCCAGGCACGAGGACTCAGGCATCAGCAGTCCGGAGGAATCTGGGATCAGCCCGTTGCGCGCAATGGACGCGGGCGAGCGATTACACGCCGACTACGCCGGCACCGGCTTGACGATCGGTCCGCATCCGATGGCGCTGCGCCGGAGCGATCTCGCGCTGCAAGGCGTGCTGCGTGCCGCCGATCTGCCGCGGGTGCACAACGGCCGCCGCGTGCGCGTCGCCGGCATGGTCATCACGCGCCAGCGGCCGGGCACCGCCAAAGGCTTCGTCTTCCTCACGCTCGAGGACGAAACCGGCATCTCCAACATCATCGTCCGTCCCGATCTGTTCGACCGCGAGCGCATGACCGTCGTCCGCCAGCCGTTCCTGCTGGTCGATGGCATCCTGCAGCATCAGGACGGCGTGCTCTCGGTGCGCGCCGAGCGGGTCGAGGGAATCGAGGGCGCCGCCTCAGTCGATGCTCACGATTTCTACTGACGCTGAAGGATGGACACTACTTCTTCGTCCACGGAGGCGTCCACATCTTGATGCGCCCGTCCCACAAGCTCTTGTTGTTCTCCTCGCACGAGTACTCGAAGAGCGGCTCATCGAGCCTCCTGAACACGCGCTCGTTGCCCCACTTCCTCGTGTAGGTCTTCGGATCGTCGATAGTGATCGTGTGAGCGATGCGGTCGGCGTCGAGGCGTTTGAGGGTCTGCGTCACGCGCAGCTGGTTGCTATGAGGATGACCGACGGTGTCCAGACGCGTGTAGCCGTTAAACCCCTGCGATTCAACGATCAGCGTGTCGCCATCCCATCGCGCCAGTGAGTATCCATACCAGCTCGGATTGTCGGCTGCATGTTTCGGCAGCGTGCTGCTGAACGGGACGATGTGGTGCAGCATATCGAGCTCGAACAGAAAAGCGATGTACCGGTCATCCTGCATGATTTGCATCGGGTAGGGTGCGTTGATCATGCGCGTGAGGCCGTACGGGAAGCAGTTGCCGGTGGCGTCGTCAGTGGTCGCGTCGTACGAGGTCCATTCCTGAAGCCCCCACGGCGTGAACGGCAGCTCGGCGCGGTTACCCTTCGCATAGAGCGCCTGGCGCGTCGCGGGCGTGTCGGCTGGCGAGAACGGAGGCTCGGCGTGGCCGACCTGGTTGCGTCCGTTGCGCGTCATGTCGGGGACATAGGGCGCGGACCAGACGCCGCTGAAGTCAGGCTTGCCGTCGGCGCGGTGCGGCGCTGGTGCCGCGGGCGCCGGCGCCTGCGCCACGAGGTACGACGAAACCGCGAGAACCACAGCCGTCACCGAAAACAGGGTCTTCATAAGCGGATAATACCAGCCTCCGCCTCGACCTTTCAGCCAGCCCCGCGATCGCACGGCGGAGTGGCAACTGGTGCCATCGTTCGCGCAGCCGCCACTTATCGCGCTTCAGGCGCGCCACGAGCCGGAGGATCGCTGACGGTAGCGTCAGCTACCTCACTGACCCGGGAGCTGTTCGTGACGGTGGTTTCGCAACGTCGCCGCGCGCGTGCGACGCGATCGATCGCACGACGCCACGTTGGCTGGAGCGTGTGATCCGCGCGCTCGCAGCAAAGACAGGGGACTCAGCGCTCATCGTCGTCGTCCTGCGCCGAATCCTTTGACTCGCTCTTCAGCCGCTCGAGAGCCTCCGAGCGGTCGGCTTCAGTCTCCTGGGCGAGTTTATACGCGACGTTGTATTTGAAGACGTTGCGCACGTACTTCACGGTCTCCTGTCCAAGCATGCGGGCCGCGACGTGCTCGACCTGATTGAACCAGACATCCGGGTTGACACCCTGCGCCGCCGCCTGCCTCCGTACCTTCGAGATGTTCGCCGGGCCGGCGTTGTAAGCGGCAAAAGCAAAGAGGCTGCGATTCTGCTCGTCGAACTTCGCGTCAGGGAAATACCGGTCCATCAGGCGGGCCAGGTACTTGGTCCCGGCGTGGATGTTCGGCTCTAGACGGCGGATGTCCCCCACTCTCATTTCCGCCCCGGTGGTCGGCATCACCTGCATGATGCCGATCGCACCGACGCGGCTTCTCGCATTCTGGTCGAGCCGTGATTCCTGATAGCCCTGCGCAGCCAGCATCAGATGGTCGAATCCGTATTGCTGCGCATACTTGCGGAACAGATCGATCGTGGCCTCGAACTTCTTCATCTCGTTCCGGCCGGCCGCGTTGTGTATGCGACGCGCCTGTGCCTCGGCCCCGACGACGAAGCTGTTGAAAAGGCCCTTCCGTCGTGCACTCGCGACGAACTCGTCAAGCACTGCCTTCAGTTTCGGGCTCTGGTAGCGCATCGCCCAGCCAAGCTGCGTCGCCTCACGTAAGACAACGTCCCGATGCACCCGCACGTTCGGGCGGTACTTGGCCCAGATGTTGGCAAGCCACTCCTCGCACACCGCAATCCGCACGAGTCCCACGTTGACCATGTCGAGCACGTCTTCGCTCTCGAGCTCGTCGGGCAGCAGCTCGATCCTCATGGGCTTCAACGGGCGCCGCGGCGGGTCCGGGTGCTCGAAGCGCTCGTTGAGCACGAGCAGGTGCTCGTAGAAGCTTTTGCTCCGACGGACGTGAACTGTCTGACCAGCCAGGTCGTCGAGCGAGCGGAGTTCGGGCCCGCCAGGCCCCGTCACGAAAATCTGGTTGACGTCGCTGAAGGTCGGCGTCGTGAAGTCGAACCGCTTCAAGCGCGGAGCCGTGATCGTGACGGATCCCCCCGCCACGTCCCCCTCGCCGTCGATCAGACCCTGAAACAGCCGGTCGCGCGTCGTCGGGATCACCACGACGGTGAAGGGTCGCTTGCCGGGAAACTTCTTGTTGAGAAACTTCTCGAGCTCGACGCTTGCTGCCGCGATAACCCCGCGCGCCTGGCCACGGTCGTGGTAGAAGAGCGTCGGGCTGTAGGACACCAGCATGCGGATCATGCGGTGCTCGAGGATGACGTCGAAATCGCCCGTCCACGTGCCGGCTCGCTTCGTCGGGACTGGAGCCGCGGTGTCCAGAGTCGGCTTGGTGCGAGGCTCGAGAGTGCTTGGCCGCGGGACCGAGTTTGCGTGATCCGGTTGTGCGGAGTTGCACGCCGCGTCGAACGCGGTGACGAGTGCCACGGCGAGCAGAACGCGGATGAGACGTTGGATCCCGTGCGGTGGCATGGGCGTTGTGTTTCGCGCGCTCGACACTAAATTGAATCGTCCTGTCTCGGTCAAGTTCTTCTCCGAGGTTCGTCGTCGTCACGCTCGAGGACGGGACCGGGATCTCGAACATCATCGTCCGCCCCGATCTGTTCGACCGCGAACCTTTGACCGTCGTCCGCCAGCCGTTCCTGCTGGTCGACGGCATCCTGCAGCATCAGGACGGCGTGCTGAGGGGCGCAACGATCCCGTGGCCGATCAGCGTCGCACGAAGGTCGCGGTGATGCTCTTCTCGGCATCCATCACAACGGTGCAGGCACCAGTTCCGGTACACGCTCCTCCCCAGCCAACGAACGTGAAGTTATTTGCGGGGGTGGCAGTGAGCGTCACTGTTGTGCCGCTGGCATATGGCTGTGTGCAGTCAGACCCGCATTGGATACCCACTGGCGTGCTCGTCACCGTACCGTTTCCGCTCCTGCTGACTGTCAGCGTGAAAGCGGGGTTGATCGTGAAGTTCACGGCGTTGGACGGGCCGCCACCGGGTGCCGGGTTCACGACGGTCACGGGAACGATTCCCGCTGTCGCCAGGTCGGCGGCCGTGATTGCCGCGGTCAGTTGCGTACTGTTGACGAAGGTCGTCGTGCGCGCGGTTCCGTTCCACTGCACGACGGCGCCCGACACGACGCTGGTTCCGTTCACCGTCAGCGTCAATGCCGGATCGCCTGCGGTCGCGCTGCTCGGCGTCAGCGTCGTCACCGTCGCGACCGGGTTCGCATCGTCGTCCGTGATCGTCAGGACCGCGGTGGTGGGGGTGCCCAGGGCAGCGCCGCCCGTCGGACTACTGAGCGTCACCGTGACCGTCTCGTTCCCTTCCACCAGCGTGTCGCTCAGGATCGGAATCGTGACCGTCTTGTTGATCTCGCCGTTGGCAAACGTCACCACCTGATTGACCGTGGTGTAGTCGGTGCCGGCCGTGGCCGTGCCGTTACTCGTCGCCACCGTGACACCAACCGCGCCGCCGCTCCCGCCCGTGCGCGTGATTATGATCGTCGCGGTGCCGCCCGACTCGGCCACGCTATAGCTCGACGCACTGAGTTGCAGCACGCCGGCGGCCACCCCAATGGTGAAGTTCACCGCATTGGACGTGCCCCCACCTGGCGCCGGGTTCACGACGGTGACCGGGACGGTCCCCGCCGTCGCCAGGTCGGCCGCCGTGATCGCCGCGGTCAGTCGCCCGTTGTTGGCGAAGGTCGTCACGCGCGGGGCGCCGTTCCACTGCACCACCGAGCTCGACACGAAGTTGCTCCCGCGTACGGTCAGCGTAAACCCGGGATCCCCCGCCGTTGCGCTGCTCGGCGTCAGCGTCGTCACCGCCGGCACCGGGTTCGAATCGTCATCGGTGATCGTCAGCACCGCAGTGCTGGGACTGCCCAGTGTCGCGCCGCCCGTCGGACTACTGAGCGTGACCGTGACCGTCTCGCTCCCTTCCACCGTTGTGTCGTTCAGGATCGGAATCGTGACGCTCTTGTTGGCACTGTCGCCGGCGACAAACGTCACCGCCTGGCTGACAGTGGTGTAGTCGGTCCCGGCCGTGGCCGTGCCGTTGCTCGTCGCGACTGTGACGCCAACCGCGCCGCCGCTCCCGCCCGTACGCGTGATCGTGATCGTCGCGCTGCCGCCTGACTCGGCCACGCTGTAGGTCGCCGCACTGAGCTGGAGCGTGCCGGCCGGCCCGGCATTGATCGCGAAGTTCACCGCGTTGGACGGGCCGCCACCGGGTGCCGGGTTCACGACGGTCACCGGAATGGTCCCCGCATTCGCCAGGTCGGCTGCCGTGATCGCCGCCGTCAGTTGCGTGCTGCTGACGAAGGTCGTCGTGCGCGCGGCGCCGCTCCACTGCACCACGGCACCAGACACGAAGCTGTTCCCGTTCACCGTCAGCGTGAACGCCGGATCCCCCGCGGTCGCGCTGCTCGGCGACAGCGTCGTCACCGTCGCGACCGGGTTCGCATCGTCGTCTGTGATCGTCAGGACCGCGGTGCTGGGAGTGCCCAGTGCGGCGCCGCCCGTCGGACTACTGAGCGTCACCGTGACGGTCTCATTCCCTTCGACGAAGGCGTCGTTCAGGATCGGAATCGTGACGGTCTTGCTGGCAGTGTCGCCGGTGGCAAACGTCACCGCCTGGTTGATCGCGGTGTAGTCGGTGCCGGCCGTCGCGGTGCCGGTGGTCGTCGCGACCGTGACGCCGACCGCGCCGCTGCTGCCGCCCGTGCGGGTAATCGTGATCGTCGCGCTCCCGCCAGTTTCGGCCACGCTGTAGGTCGCCGCGCTGAGTTGCAGCGCGCCGGCCGGCGCAGCGTTGATCGTGAAGCTCATCGCGTTCGACGTGCCCCCACCCGGCGCCGGGTTCACCACGGTCACGGGAACAGTTCCGGCTGTCGCCAGGTCGGCCGCCGTGATCGTCGCCGTCAGTCGCGTGTTGTTGGCGAAAGTCGTCGGGCGCGCGCCGCCGTTCCACTGGACCACCGAGCTCGACACGAAGTTGCTCCCGCGTACGGTCAGCGTGAACCCGGGATCCCCCGCCGTCGCGCTGCTCGGCGTCAGCGAGGTGACCGCTGCAACCGGGTTCGTATCCTCGTCGGTGATCGTCAGCACCGCGGTGTTGGGACTGCCCAGTGTCGCTCCGCCCGTCGGACTACTGAGCGTGACCGTGACCGTCTCGCTCCCTTCGACGAGCGTGTCGTTCAGGATCGGAATCGTGACGGTCTTGTTGGCATTGTCGCCGGCGGCAAACGTCACCACCTGGTTGACCGTGGTGTAATCGGTGCCGGCCGTGGCCGTGCCGTTGCTCGTCGCGACAGTGACGCTGACCGCGCCGCCGCTGCCGCCCGTGCGCGTGATCGTGATCGTCGCGTTTCCGCCCGACTCGGCCACGCTGTAGGTCGCCGCGCTGAGTTGCAGCGCGCCGGCCGGCGCGGCGGTGACCGTGAAGTTCACGGCGTTCGAGATGCCCCCGCTGGGCGCGGGATTTGCGACGGTGATCGGGACGGTCCCCGCTGTCGCCAGGTCGGCGGCCGTGATTGCCGCGGTCAGTTGCGCGGTGTTGACGAAGGTCGTCGTGCGCGCGACGCCGTTCCATTGCACCACGGCACCCGACACGAAGCTGCTCCCGTTCACCGTCAGCGTGAACGCCGGATCCCCCGCGGTCGCGCTGCTCGGCGCCAGCGTCGTTACCGTCGCGGCCGGGTTCGTATCGTCGTCGGTGATTGTCAGCACCGCGGTGCTGGGCGTGCCCAGTGTGGCGCCGCCCGTCGGACCGCTGAGTGCCACCGTGATCGTTTCGTTCCCTTCGACGAGCGTGTCGTTCACGATCGGAATCGTGACCGTCTTGTTGGCGGTGTCGCCGCTGGCGAACGTCACCGCCTCGTTGACCGCGGTGTAGTCGGTGCCGGCCGTCGCGGTGCCAGTGGTCGTCGCGACCGTGACGCCGACCGCGCCGTTGCTGCCGCCTGTGCGCGTGATCGTGATCGTCGCGCTCCCGCCCGTCTCGGCCACGCTGTAGGTCGCCGCGCTGAGTTGCAGCGCGCCGGCCGGTCCGGCGGCGATCGTGAAGTTCACGGCATTCGAGACGCCTCCGCCGGGCGCTGGATTCAAGACGGTGACCGGGATCGTCCCGGCCGTCGCCAGGTCGGCCGTCGTGATCGTCGCGGTCAGTCGCGTGTTGTTGCCGAAGGTCGTCGGCCGCGCGGCGCCGTTCCACTGCACTACCGAGCTCGTTAAGAAGTTGCTCCCGCGCACCGTCAGCGTAAATTCTGGATCTCCCGCCGTCGCGCTGCTCGGTGTCAGCGTCGTCACGGCCGCCACCGGGTTCGTATCCTCGTCGGTGATCGTCAACACCGCGGTGCTTGGACTGCCCAGTGAGGCGCCGCCCGTCGGAACGCTGAGCGTCACCGTGACCGTTTCGTTCCCTTCGACGAGCGTATCGTTCAGGATCGGAATCGTGACGGTCTTGTTGGCACTGTCGCCGGCGGCAAACGTCACCACCTGGTTGACCGTGGTGTAATCGGTGCCGGCCGTGGCCGTACCGTTACTCGTCGCGACCGTGACGCCGACTGCGCCGCCGCTGCCGCCTGTGCGCGTGATCGTGATCGTCGCGCTGCCGCCCGTCTCGGCCACGCTGTAGGTTGCCGCGCTGAGTTGCAACGCGCCGGCCGGCGCCGGGTTGATCGTGAAGTTCACGGCGTTGGACGCGCCGCCACCCGGTGCCGGGTTCACGACGGTCACGGGAACGGTCGTAGCAGTTGCCACGTCGGCCGCCGTGATCGTCGCGGTGAGTTGCGTGCTGTTGACGAAGGTCGTTGGACGCGTGGCGCCGTTCCACCGCACCACGGCGCCCGAGACGAAGCTGGTCCCGTCGACCGTCAGCGTGAACGCCGGATCCCCTGCCGTCGCGCTGCTCGGCGTCAGCGCCGTCACCGCCGGCACCGGGTTCGTATCGTCGTCGGTGATCGTCAGCACCGCGGTGCTGGGACTGCCCAGTGCGGCGCCGCCCGTTGGACTGCTGAGCGTCACCGTGACCGTTTCGTTCCCTTCGACGAGCGTGTCGTTCAGGATCGGAATGGTGACGGTCTTGTTGACACTGTCGCCATCGCTAAACGTCACCACCGCGTCGAGCGTGGTGTAGTCGGCGCCGGCCGTGGCCGTACCGGTGGTCGTCGCGACCGTGACGTCGACCGCGCCGACGCTGCCGCCCGTGCGCGTGATCGTGATCGTCGCGCTGCCGCTCGTCTCACCGGCGCTGTAGGTCGCCGCACTGAATTGGAGCAGGCCGGCGGCCGCGCCAATGGTGAAGTTCACCGCGTTAGAAGTGCCCCCACCGGGCGCTGGATTCATGACGGTGACCGGGACCGTCCCCGCCGTCGCCAGGTCGGCCGCGGTGATCGCCGCGGTCAGACGCGTGTTGTCGACGAAGGTCGTCGGGCGCGCGGCGCCGTTCCATTGCACCACTGCGCCCGAGACGAAGCTGGTTCCGTCCACCGTCAGCGTCAGCGCCGGATCTCCCGCGGTCGCGCTGCTCGGCGACAGCGTCGTCACCGTCGGTACGGGGTTGTTGCTCGACGCCCAACTGAACTGCGCGAGCGCGCCGCCGCTGGCCTCGTAGTACTCGACCTTCACTGCATGCGTCCCTTGCGTCAGCGAACGAGACGCCTGATAGGTCGTGGGCGCCTGGTTCACCCATCCATTGATGATCTGCTCCCCATCAAGGAACGCGCGGATGCCGTCGTCGCCCGTGGCCGTGAACGTCGTGGTGCCCGATGGGAAGTTGAAGCTGCCGGTCCAGCGCACCGAGAAACCGTCCGCAGGCACACCCGAACCAGGTCCGCCCGTGCCGAAATTGCGGTTGATACTCGATTCGCACGCCGTGAACGTTGCAGGGCCGACCAGGTTTCTGTTGCTGTAGTACTCGGCAAGGTACTGCCCAGGCGCGCACGGCCTCGAAGGCAGCAGACCGAGAACGGCAACGCTGCTTTGAGTGCCGACGTATACCTTGCCATTCGCGATCGTAGGTACGGTGGACTTGACCGCGCCGTCCAGTTGATCCGCCGGCACGACACTGCTGTTGTACAGTTCATTCGCAAGGTTCATCGCGTCGTGCGCGTACAGGACAGCCGGACCGCTCGCGGACGCCGCGCGGGAATTCAACGTCCAGATGATGCCGCCGCTCGATCCGTTCGCGGAGATACTCGGCGTCGCACCTGGATAGCCGAAACCCGTGCTGGACTGAGAGACCGTCGACAGTTGGCCACCTGAAATCGCGAACGCCCTCAACACGTCCTGCTCGCAGCAGCCTGCGGCCTGGTAATAGACTCGGCCGTTGAAGTAGGCAGGCGTGCTAAAGACCGCTCCTCCGATTGCGCCGATCGGCAAGACCTGGACGACGTCGTCACACGACGAGCCGCAGCGCCGGAATCCGCCCAAATCATCGCGATCGATCAAATAGCCCTTTTTCTCTTTTCCAGCCGTCACCAGCAGGTGCGGGCGCGCTCCCGGCTGATCCGGAAGCACCATCACACCCCCCGAACCAAGATCCACATCCAGATTCGCGAGCTCTTGTTGGTTGTAAGGGCTGAAGAAGTCGGCGATGAGTGCCGGGCCGGGCGCAATCTTGAGAATGCTGTCTCCGTAAGCTGGACTCCCGAGGCCCGTCGGATTGAACGTCCCGTTTCCTGTCGACAGATAGATATTTCCGTCGGCGTCCGCCGCGGGGCCCCCTCCACCCATCCAGATCCCGCCAAGGCCCCCGTTTGGCGTGGTGTTGAGGACAGACACCAGCGTCAGTGTCTGCGCATCATGTCCAAGCAGCCAACCGTGATAAGGGAAGCCGTCGCCATGAGAGCCCCACGCGGTGTAGATGACGCCGTTCAAAAGCAGCAGGCCAGGTCGATTGAGTTGGCGAAACGCATTGAAGGAGAGCTGGCCGACGACACTGCCATCACCGGTTCCGGGGATTGTGGGTCCGCTCACATACACGTACTCGCCACCAGAATTGACGATGGTGTCGGCAATCACTTCGGGCCCGTCAAGTTTCTCGGCGCCTGTCGCAATGTCGAGGGCATGAAGCCGCTGGACGTAGTGGACGCTGCCTTGTCTTGTCTCCTTGGTCTTCGCCACGACGTAGAGCGTCCCGCTGGCGACATCGATGACCGGGGTTGACGTGATGCCGATCTCCGGCACGATGTCGTTGGTGAATACATCCACCGTAGGAACCGTCGTCACACCGTTCGCCGGGTCGATGAAGCTCACATGCCAGAGTTGACCGATCGCGCTGTTGTCTGCGTCGAAGGCGTAGACACTG
>DASRJR010000099.1:0-5451 GCA_035649395.1 Vicinamibacterales bacterium | reverse complement strand
GTGATGTTGTCGGGAGCGTTCAGCACGCTGGCGCCGGGCGACTGGAACAGTAGCCGGATCGTTTCCCCTTTCGGGTCGTATTCCCAGATCTGGCCCTGGCCAATCCCGCCGTTGGTGGAGACCACGTAGATCTTCTTGTCGTTGCCGTACCAGCACCCCTCGAGACGCGCGAACGTGGCAGCGCCGAGCGCCTGGCCCTGCGCCCAGACGAAGTTTCCCGGCATGTTGCTCGCGGTATTGTCGGGCGACTCGATTGGCACCCACTCCACGTCGAACGTCGTCCCGTTCGGATAGCTCGCACCGAGGTTGGCCTTCTCGGCCTGCACGACCTTCAGCATGTAGAGCGAGCCGCCTTCGACAGGTCGATTGCGTTTGTGAGGAACGTAACGGTAAAACCCAGAGGTGAGGCCGGCATCCTCGGTCTCGTAGATGTAGCCGGAGATCGGATCGACAGCGACGGCTTCGTGCGAGAAACGGCCCATGTCGCGGATCGGCGTCGGGTCGCCGAACTCGTCCACGGGCACGTCGAACACATAGCCGTGCGGCATCGTCGTGAAGTCGGTGGTTTCCTCGCAGGTCAGCCAACTGCGCCACGGCGTCGGACCGCCGGCGCAATTCCGGATGGTTCCGCTCAAGCTGTCCAGTGTTTCAACCAGCTCGCCCCGCTCGCCATCGAAAATGAGCGTGGTCGTGCCGCCCGACGCACCACCGTCGTAGTACGCCCCGCTGAATGGCGACCCTGTACCGCGTTCGTGATTGCGCACGAGACGCACGTGGTTGCCAGCGCTACGAAATGCGGCCATGCCGTCATGGGAGCTGGGCGTGGTGCCGCCACTCGCCATCGGATCGCCGGTCCACCCCAAACTGACGTACGAGAATCCCTGGGGCAGGTGCAGCAACGGCAGACCCGTTGTTTGATCGGCAACTGGAGCGAGCGGTCCATAGCCGCCGCCAAACGGCTTCACTTTTGCCTCGACGCGTGCGACGAGGGCGCTGAACGGAACAGCAGCTGCCGCAGTAGCCGCGGCGCTCTTCAAGAACGAACGACGATCCATCTCGACTCCTCGACTGCGATCGCGTCGGAGAGTGTCCGCAACCGCAGCAGGAGTCTGTCCGCTCGCTATGTCAGCACACGAACGGAAGCGTAAACACTTGGTGTCGTGTCAATCGATACCGAAACAGTAGAAGCGTCCGTCGCCACCGGTACTCTGGAGATCTGCCTGACTGCATCCGCGCGTCGGATGAGCGGAGTTCCACGAGCTCGCGTTGTCACCCTCGCCCATGCGGTCGTGATGGCCGACCTGTGCGCGGCCCGCGCCGCTCGACGTCCAGTTGCCGCACGTGAGATCGTCGCCCGGCGGAAACGCCGTGCCGTCGACACGCGAGCCCGTGAGGACGTCGTGCACGTTTGGCGTGTCACCAACGCCATTCACGGTATCGAGCCGTTCGGTCACGGCCATGGTCTTGCTGATCTTGCTGTTAGCGCCGTGAAGCTGGTCGACGTTGGCGGCAACGAGCTCGCCTTCTGCGTTGTACCACGGCCCCTTGCCAATACGGTCTCGGGCGTTGACGGCGGCTTGGCTTCCTATCGCGGAGGCGCTCAAGTACGCGCGCCAGGTGTGGTCGCCGGCGCCTTCGGCCTTCGCGAGCGCCTGACAGTGGGCGTCGGCGCCCGTGAGCCCCCCGAGATCGCCGCCTTTGCCGCTTCCCCGGCTCGTGACGAAGAACGTCATCACCGATTTCGCGCCGCCCATGGCAAGAGACTGCGCCACGGGAGGCGGCTGCGATGCGGGTGCAGTCGCGCCGTCCGTTGGTTTCGCCTCCTGCTGCCCACATGCGACAAGCGACGCCGACAGAACGCTCAGTAAGATGCCGCGTCGGGCGCCCGCGATCGGTCCTATGAGCGCACGCTGAGAGCGCGACGTTATCGCGGACGGCATTCGAAGCTGGACGGATCCTCGGTGTTACCGGATCCCTTGTACCGCGCGATCTGCGGGTACTGACACACGAGGCGTTTGCCGACCTCTTTGCCGTCGGCGAAGTGCGTGACGATCAACTGGTCAGGGACGATGCCCTTCTCCTTCCAGTTCTCGATCAGACTCAACGCATCGAAGTTGAAGTTGTGCGCCCCGGTCGTGCCCGGCCCATGACCCATGCCGGGCACCATGAAGAAGCGCATGTGCTCACGCGTCGCGCGCTCGCCAACCGTCGCGACGACGCGGTTGTAGTAGTTGACGGCGACCTTCGGCGGCACAGCCGCATCGCCCCAGCCGCCGATCAGCAGCAGCTTGCCACCGCGCGCGAAGTACTTGCGCAGGTCGGGATTCACCGCGTTCACCGGCTGGATCTCGGCGCGATCCGATGCTTCGACGTCGCTCGCGAAATTGATCGGCCGTGTCTTGTAATCCCACTTCGGATCGCGGAGCACGTAATACTTGAAGAACTCGACGGGGATGCCGAGCGGTTCGGCACCGCCGGCCAACTGCCCCCAGCCAAGCTCGCTTCCCGGATACAGTGGCGAGTAGAGTTCGGCGCCGGTGCGCGCGTGCTTGGCACCCTGATAGATCTTCCGCGCGGCTTCGACCTGTGGCGTCGTCAGGCAGTTTGGCGCGGCGGCGTCCTTGCACTGCAATGAAACCGGATCGAAGCGACAGCCTTCGGCGTCGCCGATGATGCCGTCCTTGACTCCATCGAGCTGATCGCACGCCCCTAACGCCGCCTGCGCCAGCAGCGGGTACTTGTCCGGCGGAATGAAGCTCGCCTCGTCCTTGTGCGTCGCCATCCACACCCACATCTGGCCGAAGGTGTGACGCGTGAGATACGACGACATCGCCACCACGGCGAGCCCGTCGTAGTCCTCCGGGTAGCGCTGTGCCGCGCTCAGCGCCGCGATCGTGCCGCCGCCGGACTCCGCCATCAGCGACAGCTTGGGGGCACTGCCGTAGAACGTGCGCATCAGGGCCTTGGCCGCAACCGTCATCTCGTGCGCGGATCGGTAGCCGAAGTCCTTGATCTGCTCGGGATGATCGAGCGCGTAGCTCGAGTTGCCCTCATGGCCGGTGTTGCTGCCGACGGTGACGTAGCCGCGGCGCACGCCGGCGGCCAGGGCGTTCGGATTGGCGCCGGTGCCGCCGCCGAGCCCACCGTTGCCGGTGCCACGGAGCTTGCCGTTCCATCCGGTGGCCGGCATCCACACTTCGATCTTGATGTTCGAATCAGCGCTTGGCTTCATCGTCGCCATCACGCGGCAGACGGCGGGGAGATCGGCAAATGGGTTCGCGCCGCTCGCCGCTCCTGGCCCTCCGCCTCGCGTCGGCGGTGGCGGCAATGCACCGGCAGCGACGAACTCAGCCTTCGTGACGGTTCCCCCCGGCAGCTTCACTGCGGCGAGTTTGTCGCAAGCAGCCTGACTGGACGAAGACTGCGCCCGGGGCGCGACAACGAGCATGAGCGCGAGCGTCAACGTCGCACCAAGAACAACAAACGGTTTCATGGGGCGAGATTATAGGGGAAGGAAAAGGGCGTGCTGCGCTTAGGGACGGTGTAGCGGGGCCTTTCAGGCTCGGCTTGCTAGCATATGGAGCCATGCAGGTCTACCGAATCCTGCTTAGTATTGCGATCGCGTCGGCGCCGGTGAGCGTGCCGATCGCGGCGCGACAATCAACGGTCATGAAGCAACTCGTTGCGCATCGGGGCGCCTCGGCGTACGCGCCTGAACACACGCTGGCATCGTACCGGCTCGCGATGAGCCAGGGCGCCGACTTCGTCGAACAGGACCTCGCGGTCACGAAAGACAACGTGCTGATCTGCCTGCACGACGACTCGCTCGATCGGACGACGAACGTCGAGGAGGTCTTTCCCGATCGCGGCGTGCTCGATCCGGCGACCGGCCGGAAGCAATGGCTCGCGCTGGACTTCACGCTCGCCGAGATCAAGCAGCTCGACGCCGGCAGCTGGTTCGACCCGAAGTTCGCGGGCGAGCAGGTGCCGACGTGGGAAGAAGCGGTCGCAACCGTTAGCACGGCGGCGGGCCTCTATCCCGAGCTGAAGACGCCGGCGCTCTATCGTGCGCGCGGCATCGATCAGACGGCGCTCTTCATCGACTCGGTGGCACGGCTGAAGCTCGACGCCCGTCCGGCCGGCTCACTGATCATTCAGTCGTTCGACGAGCTGCCACTGCGCGAGCTGTCACGTCGCCTTCCGATGTTTCCTCGCGTGTTGCTCATCGAGACGAAGGACGGCGGCCGCTGGCTGACCGATGAAGGGTTGAAGGAGGCGGCTTCGTTTGCGACCGGCATCGGTCCGTCGAAGGGTCTGCTCGACGGCAAACCAGAGCTCGTTCGTCAGGTGCACGCGGTTGGATTGACCGTGACGCCGTATACGTTCACGTCGCGGGCCTACGTGACCGCGACGCCACGGTTCAAGACGTTGACCGACGAAATGCGCTACTTCCTGTTCGACCTGGACGTGGATGCGGTCTTCACCGACAACCCCGACCAGTTTCCGCGGCGCTAGCCACGCGCAAACGACTCGTTCCTCGTTCTGACGAGAAACCGTCGATCGACCAGAGTGGAGAGAACCGCGGTGCACAATGCCGAGTCGAAGCTCCACAGGCGTGCGGCTTGCGCCACCGTGAGCTTCAGGCCCGGCATCTCCAAGAAATCTGCCTGAGCGCGCCGCAGCGCGTCGGCGAATGCGTCCGGTGCCTTGATGTCGTCCATAAGCGAAAGCTAGCGCTCATAGGTGACCCGCGGGTGACGCGCGAATGAAGTCGTGGTCACCGTTTGCGGCTCAGGCGGCCCACGACCGTTGCGGATGAGCGGCGCGCAGGCTAAAGCCTGCGCTCTACGCGCGCGCGAACACTTGGCTGCGTGTCTGCACAAGGAAGCGCCGCTCGACCAACGTCGAGAGCACCGCAGTGCAGAGCGCGGAGTCGAATGCCCAGAGGCGTGCCGCCTGCGCCACGGTCAGCTGCAAGCCTGGCATCTCATTGAACTCGGCCTGCGCGCGTCGTAGCGCGACGGAGAAACATTCCTGAGCCGTCTGATCATCGATCGTATCGCGCGTCATCGTCGTACTCCCTTGCCTCAGAAATTCATCTTCAGTCCCAACTGGACCTGTCGCTGATCGTAGGTCTGCGTGATGGTGCCGAAGGCTCCCCTCCCGTGCTGCGATTGCCGTGTCGACGCGGCGGCGCAGGTCTCACCGGTCAGCAGT
Source organism: Vicinamibacterales bacterium (assembly GCA_035649395.1). Lineage (GTDB taxonomy): Bacteria > Acidobacteriota > Vicinamibacteria > Vicinamibacterales > UBA2999 > Gp6-AA40. Next base: position 234 of record DASRJR010000099.1, on the reverse strand, counting down.
GCAGGGAGCTGTGCATGGATCCGTGTCATGCGGGCGAGCCTATCGACCCGCGATGACCCGAGCGTGACAGACGGGTCACAGGTGAGCACCCGGGCATCAGGCCGCCCAGGAGCCGTTGCGGAAGAGCGTCAAGGCGATGTCGACGTTGGCGCGAAGCGCCTCTTTGATCGCCGGCCAGTTCTTCTCGGCACGCACCAGCGTCTTCCACGAGTAGAGGTGCTTCGGCTTGTGGAA
>DASRJR010000098.1:0-3282 GCA_035649395.1 Vicinamibacterales bacterium | reverse complement strand
GCTCGCGGTTCTCCGCTTCGAGCGCCATCCGATCGCCAATTCTGCGCAGGATGACCTCGAGTTGCCCGAGCGCGAACGGCTTGGCCAGATAGTCGTAGGCACCGTCACGAACGGCACCCACGGCGGAATCGAGGCTGGCGTACCCCGTGATCATCACGACATACGCCGACGGGTTCGCTTCCCTGGCCGCCCGCAGCACATCGAAGCCGTCCGCACCAGGCAACTGCAGGTCGGTGATCACCACGCTGAACTGGCGCGGTCCGCGTGCAATTGCGGTAAGTGCCGACCGGCCGTCATGGGCCGTGGCGACCGTGTACCCCTGAGCCTGGCAGAACTCGGAAAGCAGTTCCCTGGTCTGGACCTCGTCATCTACAATGAGCACTTCCGCTTTGGGCGAGTGTAGTGATGGCATTTGGGTTGCGCCACTCCACGGACCGAGACACGTTCCGTGAGTCGATCAATCGGCACATCGGCTGAAAACTGCACTAAACAGTTAACCAGCACCCCGGGATCTCCCATTCGGTGCTCGTCGATGGTGTCGGTCAGCCGGCACCCCCGACGACTTGTTGACGCTAAGGACCTATGAGTCAGCGCGCCCTGCCGTCCATCCTCGTTGTTGAAGACGATCTCGACCTCCGACAGACCATCGTCGCCAGCCTCGAAGCGAACGGATTCGCGGCCGCTCAGGCCAGCGACGCGGCCGATGCCCTCGAGCGTCTCCGCTCGTTCGCGTACGACGGTCTCGTCGTCGACCTGCGCTTGCCGGATGCGGACGGTATGACCGTGCTCGACGAGGCATTGGATCGCTACCCGCTGATTCGCGCGGTCGTCATGACCGGTTTCGGCAGCGTGGCGGAGGCTGTGACCGCGATCAAACGTGGGGCAGTCGATTTCCTCATCAAGCCGTTCCAATTGTCGCAGCTGGCGCGCGTGCTGCAGACCGCGCTCGAGCAGCAGCGGCTGCGCGAGGAGAACGCGGAGCTGAAGGCGCAGCTCAAAGGCAAGTTCCGATTCGAGAACATCATCGGCCGGCACAGCACGATGCAGGCGCTGTTCACCACGCTCGAACTGGTGTCGCCGATGAACAGCACCGTGCTGATTCACGGTGAGACCGGCACGGGCAAGGAGCTGATCGCGCGGACGATCCATCACAACAGCCCGCGCGCCAACGAGCGCTTCGTGGCGTTCAACGCCGCCGCCATTCCCGAGACGCTGGCCGAGGCCGAGCTGTTCGGACACGTGAAGGGCGCCATCACCGGCGCGATCGCCTCGCGCGCCGGCCGGTTCGAGCTGGCGCACCGCGGCACCCTCTTCATCGACGAAGTGTCGTCGATGTCGCTGCCGCTGCAGGCGAAGCTGCTGCGCGCGCTTCAGGAGCGCGAGATCGAGCGTGTTGGCGAGTCACGTCCGATGCGGCTCGACATCCGCGTCGTCGCCGCCACGAACATGGACCTTCGCAAGATGGTCAAGGAAGGCACGTTCCGCGAGGACCTGTTCTACCGGTTGAACGTCATTCCGGTGACGCTGCCCGCGCTCCGCCAACGGCGCGAGGACATTCCGCTGCTGGCGCAGCACTTCGTACGGAAGTCGTGCACCGAGAACAACATTCCAGTGAAGACCGTGAGCCAGGAGGCGCTGCGCGCGCTGATGGCGTACGACTGGCCGGGCAACATCCGGCAGTTCGAGAACGCCGTCGAGCACGCGGTCGCGATGGCGTCGGCGAAACCGGAGATCCCGCCGGAGTCACTGCCCGACGACGTCCGTGAGCGCGCCGGATCGATGCTCGTGCCGACGGTGGCGATTCCCGATGAGGGGCTCAACTTCACGTCGCTCGTCTCGCAGCTCGAGCGCGAGCTGATCCTGCGCTGCCTCGAGAAGACCGGCGGCAACAAGCGGCAGGCCGCGCGTCTGCTCAACTTGAGCCGTACGACGTTCATCGACAAGCTGCATCGCTTGAATCTGGAGCGGGGCGCAGCCTAGTCGTAGAGGCGGGTCTTTCAGACCCGCCGTTCATTGCGCCGCCGGAACTCGCAACATGAACGCCGCCCCAGGCGAGCGGGCTTCGTAGGCGAGCGTGCCTCCATGCATCTGCGCGATCTCGCGGGCCACGGCGAGCCCGATGCCTGACGACTCGCCTCTCGGCCTGGTCGTCACGAACGGGTCGAACATCGTCTCCACGATCTCGCGGGCCACACCAGGTCCGTTGTCCGACACACAGACCTGCACCCAGCCGTCCTGACGCTCGACGTCGACGACGATCGCTCCGCCGGGGCGCTCCGCCAGCGCCTGCTCCGCATTGACGATGAGATTGAGCAGCGCCTGGTGCAGCAGCAGCGCGCTCCCGTCCACGTGCAGCTGTGCATCGGTGGGCATCCGCGGGGTGATCGTGAGCCGGGCTCGGCTGACGGCGTAGGCGCGTAGGGCGATGGCGCGCGTGACGAGATCTCGCATGTTGACCATGCCCCGGGCGTCAGGGCGTTGACGCGAGAACGCCATGACCTCCGCCAGGGCTACGGCCGCGCGCGCCTGCTGCGCATGAATGCGCTGCAGCCCCTTGGCCACCGGCTCCGGCCACTCCGAATCCTGCAACAGCTCCGCCGTCCCGCCGATCACCTGGAGGGCGTTGTTGACCTCGTGCGCCACGCCCGCGAGCAGACGGGCAACCGTGGCCGACCGGTTCAAGGTGATGAGGTCGTCGGGCCGGAACGCGCCGGCGCCATCGGCCGCCATCGCGGCTAAACCTTGCCAGCCCACGGCCGATTAGGAGCCTGGACGAGCATGCGTTTTCTGGTTGTGGACGATTCGAGCACGATGCGCCGCATCATCATCAACACGCTGCACGAGCTCGGGCATCAGGATTGCCAAGAGGCGGAGAACGGCAAGGAAAGCCTGCAACGGCTCGATGCCGGCCCGGTGGACGTGATCATCACCGACTGGAACATGCCCGAGATGAGCGGCATCGAATTCATCAAGGCCGTGCGGTCGCTCGCGCCGGTCAAGCACATTCCCGTGCTGATGGTGACGACCAACGCCGCGAAGGACGACATCGTAGAGGCGCTCGAGGCAGGCGTCAACAGCTACGTCGTCAAGCCGTTCACGCCCGACACGATCAAAGCGAAGATCGAGGCCGTGCTGTCGCGGTAGGCATCCGATGTCAACACCACTGAACACACACGAGAGCTGGACGGGTTGGATCGAATCGGTCACTGGGCCGAGTCGAGCGATACCGCCATGCCGATGCTGCCGGCGATCGCGGGCGACGTGATGGGCCTGGCGATGGAC
>DASRJR010000097.1:0-3833 GCA_035649395.1 Vicinamibacterales bacterium | reverse complement strand
ACCAGTACATGCATCGGATCGGCTTCGGCGCCGAGGCCGACCGCGTGCGCGCGGCGTTCCAGGCGCGCGAGCGCGACCGGGCCGCGCAGCTCGTCACCGACGAGATGGTCGATGCCATGACGATTCTCGGCACGCCCGCGCAGTGCCGTGATCAGATCCAGCGCTTCTTCGACGCGGGCGCGCACGAGGTCCGTCTGGTCTTCAACGAGCCGAACAAGGACGCGTACCTAAAGGCACTGCGGGGGGTCGCGCCGCGCCGCTGAGGCGCATCGCTCGACGATTCCGCGTGGGCGCCCATGCGGCGGCGCGTATACTGTTGGCGTGGTCATCATGTCGTCGCGTGTTGGCATGAGACGTCCCCGCCGGCCGTGAACATCCTCGGTATCTCCGCCTTCTATCACGACAGCGCGGCGTGCATCGTTCGCGATGGTGAGCTCGTCGCGGCGGCCCAGGAAGAACGCTTCACGCGGAAGAAGCATGACCATAGGTTTCCGCAGAACGCCGTGGATTACTGCTTGCGCGAGGCGGGCATCGACGCCGGGAAGCTCGATCACGTCGCCTTCTACGACAAGCCGCTTCTGAAATTCGATCGCCTGCTCGAGACCTATGCGGCGTATGCGCCCGCGGGATTTCGCTCGTTCGTGACGGCGATGCCCCTGTGGCTTCGTCAAAAGCTCCACGTGCCGCGCGAGCTGGATCGAGGATTGCGAGGGCGATACAAGGGTCGGTATGTCTTCCTGGAGCATCACGAGTCGCATGCGGCGAGCGCGTTCTTCCCGTCACCCTTCGCGGAGGCAGCGATCCTCACCCTCGACGGCGTGGGTGAGTGGGCGACCGGAAGCTACGGTATCGGGCGAGGCAATCACATCGAACTGACGCACGAGCTTCGGTTTCCGCACTCCCTCGGCCTTCTCTATTCCGCGTTCACATACTTCGCAGGCTTCAAGGTGAACTCTGGCGAATACAAGCTGATGGGCCTGGCGCCATTTGGAGAGCCGCGCTTCGCCGACACCATCTTGCGGAGCCTCGTCGATCTGAAACCTGACGGCTCGTTTCGGATGGACATGTCGTACTTCAACTATTGCCAGGGCCTGACGATGACGAGCCGGAAATTCGATGCGCTGTTCGAAGGGCCCCCACGACGCCCAGAGTCGCGATTGACCCAGCGCGAGATGGATATTGCGGCGTCCATCCAGGTAGTGACCGAAGAGATCATGGTGAGGTGTGCGCGTCACGTGAGGCGCGAGACGGGCATGCGCCATCTCGTCATGGCCGGTGGAGTTGCGCTCAACTGCGTGGCCAACGCCCGCATCGCTCGCGACGGGGGGTTCGAGCGAATCTTCATTCAGCCGGGGGCGGGCGACGCGGGCGGCGCCGTGGGAGCTGCTCTTTTCGTGTGGCATCAGCTGCTCGAACGGCCGCGGCAGGTCGACGGTGTGCGCGATCTCCAGAGCGGCTCTCTCCTGGGCCCGAGCTTTACTACCGAAGAGATCCGGAAGCGACTCGACGGCGTTGGTGCGCGCTACCACCATCAAGCCGACGAGGCGGCGCTGCTCGACATCGTTGCGGATGAGATCGCCGCCGAGAAGGTGGTGGGACACTTCGCGGGGCGCATGGAGTTCGGGCCGCGTTCTCTGGGAGCGCGCTCGATCATCGGAGACGCGCGCTCGTCCAAGATGCAGTCGCTGATGAACCTCAAGACGAAGTTCCGCGAATCGTTCCGGCCCTTCGCGCCGAGCGTGCTGCGAGAAGATGCTCACGAGTGGTTCGAGACGGGGCGGGACGAGGACAGTCCATACATGCTGCTCATCGCCGACGTTCATCCCGGCAAGCGCGTGAAGGTCGACACTCGGGAAATCTCGGGTCTGACCGGCGTCGACCGGCTGCTGAAGGTCGTGCGGTCGAAAGTGCCGGCGGTGACGCATGTGGATTACTCTGCCCGCCTACAGACGGTCGAGCCCGAACGGAACGGGCGTTTCTACCGGTTGATCAAGCGATTCAAGGAGAAGACGGGTTGCCCGGTGATCATCAATACGAGCTTCAATGTGCGCGGCGAGCCCATCGTGTGCACCCCGGAAGACGCGTACCGCTGCTTCATGGCGTGCAACATGGACGTCCTCGTCCTGGAGAATTTCGTCCTCTACAAGGACGAGCAGCCCGCGGCGAAGCAGCACGCGGTGGACGAATATCTCGCCGCCTTCGATCTGGATTGAGTCTTGACGCTCGTCACCGTTGACTGGAGGCCGAGCGAGCAGGACCTGAAGCGATTCGGTAACGCGTGCGTCGTCGTGTTCGCGGCGCTGGGCGTCTGGGTCTGGTGGCGCCAAAGCGTCTTCGGCTTCAGTGTGGGCCCCCAGTTCGCACGCGATGCGGCCGGGTGTCTGTGGAGTCTGGCCGCCGTGTGCGGAGTGCTGCGCTGGGTAGCGCCCCGGTGGCTCCGACCTCTGTACGTGGGGTTGATCGCAGCCGGACTGCCGATCGGCTTCGTGGTGTCTCACCTCGCCATGGCTGCCGTTTTTTTTGCGGTGGTGACGCCCACGGCCATCGTCTTTCGAGCGCTTGGACGTGACGCGCTGGAGCGGAACCTGGAACGCGATGCCACGACATACTGGAGACGGCGTCGTCCGGTCGTGGATACGGCTCGATACTATCGGCAGTTCTAGAGGCATGGAAGGAGCCCATATGGATGAGAGCCGACGAGAGCAAACCTCGTTCGAGCGTGCGGGCGACGCCGCACGGTCGAGCATCGTTGCAGAATTCTGGGCATTTCTTCGGGAAAGCAAGAAGTGGTGGATGCTGCCGATCATCGTCGCCCTGATATGTCTCGCCGTGTTCGCCCTGCTGGCGAGCACGCCGATCGCGCCATTCGTCTATACGCTGTTCTGACGCGGCGGGGACGCGGCTGAGACGGGCGCCATGAAGTTCGGTCTCTATAGCTCGATCGCCAACCCACCGCGCGGCGAGCACCTCGATCGCTGCATCGACGAGACGATCGCGGAGGCCCAGCTCGCCGAAGCGTGTGGGTTCGACTCGTGTTTCTTCGGCGAGCACCACCAGGACCACGACGGGTTCTTGCCCTCACCGCTGATCGTCGCCACCGCCGTGGCCGCGCGCACGCAACGGCTGCGCGTCGGCACGTCGGTCATCCTGCTGCCGCTCCACCATCCGGTGCACGTGGCGGAGGATTCGATCACGCTGGATCTCGTGTCGAAGGGGCGTCTGATCGTCGGGGTCGGCATCGGCTATCAGGCCGCCGACTTCCGCGCCTTCGCCGTGCCGATGGAGCACCGCATGGCGCTCTTCGAGGAGAGCGTGGAGATCATGCGCCTCTGCTGGTCGGGCGAGGAGTTCTCGTTCAAGGGCAAGCACTACACACTCGAGGACGTGAGGATCCGGCCGCGCCCGTTCCGGCCCTCGGGACCGCCCCTGTGGTTCGGCGCCAGCGTGGCAGCGGCGGCGCGGCGCGCCGGCCGGCTCGCCGACGGATTCGTCGGCACGCCCAGCACCAGTCTGCGCAACGCGGTCGAGCTGGCCGACATCTACAAGGACGCGGCCGCGAAGGCGAAGCGGCCGGCCGAGGTCGTGCAGATGCGCGACGCCTGGGTGGCTGCCACGCGCGCCGAGGCCGATACCGTGTACGGCCCCCACGTCATGACGGCGTATCGCTACTACTGGGAGCACCGGCTGGCCGAGTTCCGCGACATGCCGGCCGACACGCCGTTCACGCTCGAGAATCTCGCCCCTGATCGCCTGATCCTCGGCGACGCGGAGACGTGCGTGCGGGAATTCCAGCGCTGGCAGAAGGCCACCGGCGCCAGCACCTTCCTCCTGCG
>DASRJR010000096.1:0-5941 GCA_035649395.1 Vicinamibacterales bacterium | reverse complement strand
GCGACCTACGTCGGCTTCTACGACACGATCCGGGACCTCTTCACGGCGGCGCCGCTCTCGGTCGAACGCGGCTACAAGCCGGGGCGATTCAGCTTCAACGTGAAGGGTGGACGCTGCGAGGAATGTCAGGGCGAGGGCGTCATCACGACGCAGCTGTATTTCATGCCGGACGTCGAGGTCACGTGCGGCGTGTGCAAGGGCGCGCGCTTCAACGGCGAGACGCTCGAAGGTCACGCTGCGCGGCAAGACCATCGACGACGTGTTGAACATGTCGATCGAGGAGGGCGTCGCGTTCTTCGAGAAGGAGTCGGGGATTCACCGCAGGCTGGAAGTGCTGAACGCGCTCGGTCTCGGCTACCTGACGCTGGGGCAGTCAGCCACCACGCTCTCGGGCGGCGAGGCCCAGCGGGTGAAGATTGCGACGGAGCTGGGGCAACTCCAGCGCGCGAAGCACACGGTTTACATCCTCGACGAGCCGACCACCGGACTCCATCTCGCTGATATCGAGCGGCTGCTCGAGGCGCTCAATCAGTTGGTCGATGCCGGCCACACGGTGATCGTCATCGAGCACCATCTCGATGTGATCAAGACCGCCGATTACGTCATTGATCTGGGTCCAGAGGGCGGCCACGCCGGCGGGGAAATCGTGGTGACCGGCACGCCGGAGAAGGTGGCGACGTGCAAGTCGTCGCACACCGGGCGCTTCCTGAAGGCGCGTCTGCAGTAGCGCCAGCGCTTCCGGTACAGCGAGTAGCCCAAGCGACGCACCGAGTCACCGCCCCGGGCCATACGGCAAACCACCCCAGAACCGTGGTGGACGAGGACGTGGCCGTGCTGCGATCCGATTGCGCCTTCGTGGGATTGCGCTCCATTCGATCGGGATGTGGTCGCGCAGTGGTTGCGTGGCATTCTCGAGTCGACGAATCCCGCCGTGCTCGCTATTGACATTGATCTGTCCCCAACGACTGACACAGTGGAGTCGTCCGGGCGCGGCCGATGGCTGCCGCGGCTTCTTGGCCTGTTGCTCCGCGCGCGCCTTCTTGTACACGTCCTTCGCCGCCTGAATCGGATTCTTGATCTGGGCAGTCACCGGGGGTGCGAGGGCCCATGCCACGGGGCCACGACCAGCACTCGGCTGAGCGTTTTCATTGGTTGCCCTTTCTCTTGAGCTCTCCGAGCGGCGATTGCAGCGTGCCATCGTCGTTGATGTCGAGCACCATGTCCTGGGATTCGCCCGGCTTGTGTAGGTAGACTTTGCCGCCGCCCATCCAGCATTCGAGCTCGTCGTCTTCCTGGCTGAATGGGACCCTCATGACGGCCTTGCCCGACCGGAACACGATCGACGTCGTTGCGAACCCGCCGGTGGTCGCATACCGGCCTTCGATCTTCCCTGCGCAGCTCGTGAGACCTGGCTTCGGCGGACTCCCAGCTTTTGGTGCCGCGGGCTTCGGTGCAGCTGTGCCAGGACGCATGGTCTGCGCGTTCGCCCACACGGTTCGCCGACCAGGCAGCTGCACCTGATACTCCATGCCGAGCGTGGTGATGATCTCGCCGTCCACCCACGCCCCGTTGACGTTGACTTGAACGGCGTCGTGCAGGTCGTACTGGCCGTTCGCGTGGTCCTTCGCCGTGAGCGGACCGACACGACGTAGGTCGCTTGGGTACACCTTCGTGACGTCTACGCCGAGCTCCGAGTGGACCCGATAGGCGTTGCCGTTCGCCGAGAGGATGGTGCCCTTCATCCAGCCCCCCGCGCTGCTGATGAGGACCTCCTCACCAACCCTGAATCCGTTGGCGTCGTCCTGCGCCGCCGGCGCACCGGCACGGCCGGGGAGGTTCTTCGGTGGCGCGGGCGACTGCGCGCTCGCGCCAGCGGTCAGCGCGAGGATCGCCATCGACGCGAACAAGGCTTTCATCGTGTTCCTCCGATTCGATGAGCCGCGGCTCACAAATGTGCCGCCGCCAGAAATTCTTCGTACGCCGCGTCAATTGTTCGAATGTTGCTCTTGCCGAAACGTTGGAGCCACCAGCCGAAGATCATCAGCGGGATGCCGAACCACGAGAGGATGATGGTCACCGTGAAGAGGGCGCCGCCGCCGAGGCAGATGTAACCGAGCAGCTTCAGGTGTTTGGCTGGTGTGACGAGTTGCTGCTTTTGCGCGAACAGCACATCCGGATCGCGCGAGCGGCAGGCTTTCAAGCTTCCGATGACGTTCTGTTTGTCGAGCCTCGTAAACTGGCTATGCGGTCCCGCTGGCATCAGGCCCATGACGTGTCTCCTGCGTGTGGTCGGCAGCTGCACGCTGCTTGGCCAACCATTGCGCAGGAAGAGCGGGAATACTGTCACCGATCCCCTGAGCTGGCGAAGATTTGACTATTTGCCGATTCGGGCGGCTTCGGCTCGATATCGGGCCGCGTCCTCCGGACGATGCAGGACGTCGTAGGCGGCGGCGAGATCTTCGCGCGCCGCCTTGAGCCAGCTCACGGTCGGCGCCGTCTGCTTGGCGACGATGTCGTAGCCAGCCTTCAACTCGACCTCCGCCTCGGCCGAGCGGCCCTGTCGAAGCAGCGCTCGACCGAGCTTGATGCGCGCGATGCCTGTGTTCAGATGGTCGGGTGACTGCGCCCCAGAAAAGGTCGCCACGGCCGCTCGGTACATCTTTTCCGCGGTGGTGAAGTCGCGCCGCGCCAAGTACACGCCGGCGAGGTTCGACGTCGCGATCCCGACCAGGTAGTGCCTCTCGCCGTACACCGATCGATAGATCTCGCCGATCCGCCGGAAGTGGCGCTCGGCATCGTCGAACCGCTCCTGACCCATCGCGACGTTCCCGAGATCGTTGAGCGCCGAGGCTACGCGCGGGTGGACCTTGCCGAACACCTGTTCCTGGATCGTCAGCGCCTCGCTCAAGAGCCCGTTTGCCTCGTCGAACCGCTTCTCCTGGTAGAGGCAGCGTCCGAGCATCGTCAGATTCGACGCGGTGCGAAAGCTGTCCTTTCCGTACCAGGTCCGATTGATCTCGAGGGCCTTCCGATAGAACCCTTCCGCGTCGACGTACTTCCCCCGCTCGTACTCAATGGCACCCAGATTGATCAGATCTTCGGCCACCACCGGGTGTGCTTCTCCGTACAGCCCTCGGTGGATGGTCAGCGTGCGCTGATTGAGCGACGCCGATACGTCCAGATGGCCCGCGTAGAAGTTGGCGTTGGCCAGCTCGTAGAGCGTGGAAGCCAGCTCGGACGGGTCAGCTCCCGGCTTTGATCGGAGCGTCACGGCTTCCTGCAGCATCGTAATCGCCTGGTCGTACTTGCCTCGCTGTTCGAGAATCTCGCCGACCGCTTCGGTTGCGTCGGCCACTTGCGGGTCGTCCGCGCGGAGCGTTGCGCGTGCGGTGTCGAGCCCTTCACGCGCCAGGCGTTCGGCATCGTCGAACCGCGCCTGATCGGAGCGAAGGCGGGCGAGGGCCGTTACGCCGCGGGCGATCTCAGGTGAATTCGACGGGAGCAGCGCACGCCGAGTGTCGATGGACGATTGCAGCAGCTTGTCGGCCTGATCGAATTTGCCGAGCCGTTCGTAGATGCCGCCAAGCGTCTGGTACAACTCCGCTTGAACGAGCGGTTCGCGATCGAGGGTGCGCGCGTCGAGGACGCCGCGGTCGATCAGCGTCACGACGCGAAGATTGTCGGCCGGGCCGGCCTCTTTCTCGCCGCCATCGAAGAGCCGAAGCATGAAACGCTGAATGCGATCCGTTCGCGTCGCCTGCGCCACCGCGGCGTTGCGCGCCGCGGCGAGCCGCACGGTGTAGAAGCCGACGAGACCGACGACGAGCGCCAGCACAATGGCGGCAGCGAGGGCCGGCCGCCAGTTGCGGTGGATGAACTTCCGCGCGCGGTAGCCGACTGTGTCCGGCCTCGCTTCAAGTGGCTGGTTGGCCAGATAGTGATCGATGTCGCGGATGACGCCTTCGACCGACCCGTACCGGTGTGACGGATCTTTGTGCATCGCCGTCAAACAGAGGACGTCGAGGTCGCTCCACGCCGCAGCGGACAACCCGTCACCGCCGGCCGTTCCGCGAGCGGCGAGCGAGGGCCGCTGCGGCTGGTCTTCCAGAAGCGTCCGCTCCGCCTGTGCTGGGGAGAGGTTCGAGAGGTCGAACGGTGTTCGACCGGCGAGCAGCTCGTACAAGATGACACCGAGCGCATACACGTCGGTCTGGACCGTGGTGGCTTCGCCGCGAATCTGTTCGGGCGCGGCGTAGGCGGGCGTCAAGTGCCGCACGATGGTCGTCGTTGGATCCACGGTACGACCAATCGCGTCGAGCTGACGCGAGATGCCGAAGTCCAGCAGCTTCACCCGACCGTCGGACGTGACGAGAATATTCGACGGCTTGAGATCACGATGTACGACCATGTGCCGGTGCGCGTGCTGTACGGCTTCACACACGCTCCGAAACGCGCGAAGGCGATCCGCGATCGACGTGCCGCGCGCGCGGCAGTGACGGGTCAACGGCACGCCTTCGACGTACTCCATCGCAAGCCAGGGCGTTCCGCTCGGCAAGGTGTCGGCGTCATACAACCTTGCGATCGATGGATGGTTCAATTGCGCGAGGATCCGCTGCTCGCTCGCGAACCGCTCGCGCCGCGCCGGTGAAATCCATGCATCGCGCAGGATCTTGATCGCCGCCACGCTCTGGAGATCATCGCGGACGCCGTGGCAGACGACGCCCATTCCACCCTCGCCGAGCAGACGCGTGAGACGATAGGGACCGAACCTCTGATCGGCCAGCGTCTCGGGGATGCGTCCGTCGACGACGCGGCCGTCGATGACGCGGCTGGCCAGGTCGGCGACATCGCTATCGAGCAGCGACGATCGGCGGCCGTCGCGATCGAGCATCGCCGTGACGTCCGCGAACAAAGTCTCGTCGCCGGCGCACGCCGCGGCCAGGAACGCGACCCGTGCGTCGAGCGGAAGATCGACCGCCTCGTGAAAGAGCGATTGCATCCGTTCCCAACGGGTATTGTCCATAGTGACACTCTGGCTCACACGCCGCGCGTGCGCACGATTTGTTCTTCCAGCCACGCTCTCGCCGCACGCCAGTCGCGGTGGATCGTTGCTTCGGAGACGTCGAGCAACGCCGCCGCCTCGGCGACGTCGAGACCGCCGAAGTACCGGCATTCGACCATTGCCGCCTGCCGCGGATTGATGCGCGCGAGATCGTCGAGCGCGGCATCGAGCGCCAGGAGATCGTGCGCGGCCGACGCGGTCGGGCCGATCGATTCGTCGAAGGTGACAAACGTCGTGTCCTCGCCGCCGCGCCTCGCTGCGTGTCGACGCCGGGCGGTCTCGACGAGGACCTGACGCATCGCGCGCGCCGCAATCCGCTTGAAGTGCAGCGGCGAGGTCGCTCGAAACGCGGGAGACGCCGCCAGCTTCATCCACGCTTCGTTCACCAGCGTTGTCGGACTGATGCTGGCGTTCCAGTCGCTGCGCTTGACCTTCGACGCCAGACGACGCAACTCCTCGTACGTGACGCTGAAGAGACGGTCGAGCGCCTCGCGGTCGATGACCGGATCTGGCGCGTCCCGATCGCGCGTGGGCGGAGACGAAGAGTCGGATTCGGACATGAGTGCGCGGTCGTTCGCGCAAATAGATGGTGTACGGGGATCTTGCACCGCCCGGCGGCACACGCGCAATGCGCTCGCCCGGAAGGCGTATGCGAAATCGTTCGGTGGGCACCGCTTCGTTATCGCCGATCTTGACCCTGCAACCCCTGTAGTGCACGACGAGCGAGCGTGAGGCCGTGCACCAGGACCTTCGAGCGCCAGTCCTCGTCGGCGGGACAGAACAGCTCCTTGAGCCGCTCTTTCGCACGGCGCGCTTCAGGTGAAACGGGCGTGCCCCAGTGATGCGCCTGATTCTCGGCGCGAAGTCCGGCCAGCATCT
>DASRJR010000095.1:0-5563 GCA_035649395.1 Vicinamibacterales bacterium | reverse complement strand
GCGACGACACAAACCGGTCCCGGATCTGGACAGCGAGGTCGGGGCGATTGCTGATGAGACCGTCAGCGCCCCACTCCAGCAGGCGCTCCATGTCGGCTTCCTCGTCGATCGTCCACACCTGCACTTCGAGGCCGGCGCGATGGGCGTGCCGAATGAAGCGCGGCGAGGTGATCCGCAGCGTGCCAACCATCTCCGGAACCTGATAGCCGCCAAACGGCGGCCGTCGGACCGGCCATCCCACCCACGATCGATAGAGCCCCAGGCGAACCTCGGGGTGACAGGCGCTGCTCGCCATCGACGGCAACGCGTCCCGCGCCGCCCGCAGCGCCCGCAGTCCGAAGCCGGCGGCGCAGACCCAGTCGGCGGCACCCGCCGCGCGCACGACGTCGGCCAGCGCTCGTCCCATCGCCGCCGAGTCGATCTTCATCTCGACAATGGTCGGAACGGATTTGTAACGTTCGAGGACCTCACGCAGCGTCGGCACGCCAATCGCGCGTCCGCGAAAGGGATAGCGGCCCTCGCGATCGGCGAAGCGATATCCGGCATCGACGTGGCTCAGTTCCGACGCGGTTCGGGCCGCAACCGGGCCGGACGCGTTGGTCATCCGGTCGAGCGTCACATCGTGACAGACGACGACGATGCCGTCAGCCGAGAGCCGAACGTCGAGCTCGAGGCCGTCGGCACCGGTGGCCAGGCCGTGATCGAACGCCACGATGGTGTTCTCCGGTGCGAGGGCGGCACCGCCCCGATGCGCGAACACGCGCGGCACGCCTGGACGAAAGAACGGCACAATACTTAAGGTTAGCCCAGAGGGCGGAACGCAGGACCGAGAGACCGCAGCGCCGCGAGCCTCAAGCCCTGATAGGATCCGGATATGTTCAGAACCTCGTCGATCACTACGCTGGGTGCGCTGCGTCAAGCGGTCGACCGCGGCGACGTCGCGCGCCGCCCGGTGCAGGAGGAGGTTCGCGACAACCTGATTCGGAAGCTGCGCGACGGTGGTCCGTTGTTCCCGGGGATCATCGGCTATGACGACACCGTCGTGCCGCAACTGGTCAACGCACTGCTCTCGCAGCACAACTTCATCCTGCTCGGCCTGCGTGGACAGGCGAAGACGCGTCTGCTGCGCGCACTGGTCACGCTGCTGGACGAAGAAATCCCGGTGATGCCCGAGTGCGAGATCAACGACGATCCGCTCGCACCGATCTGCGCGTCGTGTCGTACGCGTGTCGCGCTCGAGGGCGACGCCACGGCGGTGTCGTGGCTCTCACGCGAGTACCGCTACGTCGAGAAGCTGGCGACACCCGACGTCACGATCGCCGACATGGTCGGCGACATCGATCCGATCAAAGCGGCGCGGTCCGGCCTGCAGCTCTCCAACGAGCTGACGATGCACTATGGGCTGCTGCCGCGCGCCAATCGCGGCATCTTCGCCATCAACGAGCTGCCCGACCTCGCCGGCAAGATCCAGGTCGGGCTCTTCAACATCCTCCAGGAAGGCGACATTCAGATCAAGGGTTACCCGGTGCGTCTTCCGCTCGACGTCATGATGGCCTTCACCGCCAACCCCGAGGACTACACCGCGCGCGGCAAGATCATCACGCCGCTCAAGGACCGCATCGGCTCCGAGATTCGCACGCACTATCCGGCGGGCCGCGCCGACGCGCTGGCGATCACCGCGCAGGAGGCGTGGATCGCACGCAACGGCGTCGGCCCTCGCGCCGACGTGCCGTCGTTCGTCGCGGAGATCGTCGAAGAAGTCGCGTTCCAGGCCCGGCAGGATCGCCGCATCGACAAGCGCTCGGGCGTCAGCCAGCGCCTGCCGATCTCGGCGATGGAGAACGTCGTTTCGAACGCCGAACGGCGTGCGCTCGCGGCGCACGAGGACGTCGCGGTCGCGCGCGTCACCGACGTCTACGCCGCACTTCCGTCGATCACCGGCAAGTTCGAGATGGAATACGAAGGCGAGTTGAAGGGCGCCGAGGTGGTCGCGCGTGATCTGATTCGGGCGGCAGTGGCGGCCGTGGCTGAGGGGTACCTGGCCCATGTCGAGACGCGGCAGGTCATCGAGTGGTTCGATCTCGGAGGCAGTCTGCAACTGAGCGATACGATGAGCGCGGACGAAGTCGTGACGCACGCCCGCCAGGTGCAGGGCCTCGTCGAGCTGGCCCACGCCGCGGGCATTCCGAAGACCGCGCCGGCGCCACTGCTGGCGTCGGGCATCGACTTCATGCTCGAGGGCCTCTACGCGACGAGAAAGATCAGCCGCAGCGACGAGCGCGGCTATCACGGCGCAGAGCCGACGCTCCGCAAGCCATCGCGTGAGATGAGCCTCGATGACGAGCCGCGAGTGCCGTCGGGGGGAAGCCGGAAGAAGTACTACAACTAGTCGAGGACTTTGAAGAATCGGTGCAGTCCTCGACTAGTTGAACAGCGTCTTTTTTGGCGCGCTTCGCGCGCCGGGCGGCCGCTAGCGCGGCCGCGCAGCAGGAGGCATGAACTCCCTGGTCGACGATGAAGTTTAGATATACGAAGTACACCGGCGACCTGCTCGACGAGATCGACCTCGAAGATCTCGTGTCGAAGCTGTCCGATCTGCTGTTGTCGAGCGGGTTCAGCAATCCATGGGGCAATCCGCTGGAGGACGAGAGCGATCGCACGATGCAGGCGCTGCACGACGCGATCCTCGAAGCGTTGTTCAGCGGCGGTCTGTTGTCGGACGAGGCGATTCAGCGGCTGCTCGGCGAGCCGGCTGACGGCGACCAGGAGCAGGCCCGGCAGCAACTCGAAGACCTGGTGCAGCAGATCATCGAGCGGATGATGGAGCAAGGCTTCGTCACCGGGGCGCCGGATCTCGAACAGGAGCGCGAGCATCGCCGCGGTGCCGGGGGCGGCTATGGCGAGGACGCCGGGCCGGTGAAGTTCGAAGTGACCGACAAGGCGCTCGATTTCCTCGGCTACCGCGCGCTGCGCGATCTGCTCGGCTCGATCGGCCGCAGCGACGCCGGACGCCACGAGACGCGTCACTTCAGCACCGGCGTGGAGACGGCAGCGGCACCCAAGCAGTACGAGTTCGGCGACATGCTGAACATCGACCCGAGCAGCACGATTCTGAACGCCGTGAAAAGAAGTCGGGAGTCGTTTTCGCGGACGGCCGGGGCGGCCGCGCCTGCCGACGCCTTCTCCATCGACGTCGACTATCCTGACTTGATGGTGGCGCAGAGCGAGTATCAGAGCTCGTGTGCGACGGTCCTGATGCTCGACTGCAGCCATAGCATGATCCTCTACGGTGAGGATCGGTTCACGCCGGCCAAGCGGGTCGCGCTGGCGCTCGCCCATCTGATTCGCACGCAGTACCCCGGTGATTCACTGCGCGCCGTGCTGTTCCACGATTCGGCCGAGGAGATCCCGCTCAAGCAACTCGGACGGGTGCGCGTCGGCCCGTACTACACGAACACACGCGAAGGGCTCCGCCTCGCGCGACGGATCCTCGAGCGGCAGAAGAAGGACATGCGTCAGATCGTGATGATCACCGACGGCAAGCCGTCGGCGCTCACGCGGCCCGACGGTCAGATCTACAAGAACGCCTTCGGCCTCGATCCGTTCATCGTCTCCGAGACGTTCGCCGAGGTGAGCGCCTGCCAGAAGGCGGGCATCATGATCAATACGTTCATGCTGGCGCGCGACCACGACCTGGTCGCGTTCGTGCGCCGCGTCGCGGCCATCTGCCGCGGCAAGGCGTACTTCACGACGCCCTACACGCTCGGCCAGTACGTGCTGATGGACTACATGGATCGGAAGACGCGGACGATTCACTGAGACACGCGACGCCATGTCCTCGATGCTGCCCCCGACCATCCCGGTTTTCCCGCTGCCGAACGTCGTGCTCTTTCCCAACGTGTTTCTGCCGCTGCACATCTTCGAGCCGCGCTACCGCGCCATGGTGCGCGACGCGCTGGCGACCGATCGCATCATCGGCATGGTGCTGCTGCGGCCCGGCTTCGAACGCGACTACGAAGGCCGTCCGCCGGTGTACCCGGTGGGATGCGCCGGCGTCATCACGCACTCGGAAGTGCTGCCTGACGGACGGTTCAACATCATCCTGAAGGGGATCGAAAAGTTCCGGATCACCGGCGAAGATGCGAGCCACTCCTACCGATTGGCCCACGTCGAGGCCGTGCCCGATGCCGCCACCGACCAGGAGCGTGTCACCATCGCCCGCTATCGACATCGGCTCGAGGCGTTGGTGGCGTCGGCCACCGAGCACGGACGACAGGAGCCGAAGCTGCCGGAGGCCGTACCCGATCAGGATCTCGTCAACGCCTTGGCGCAGTACTTTTCGTTCGAGCCGCTCGAACGCCAGGCGCTGCTCGAATGCAACGGCGTGCTCTCACGCTGCCAGGCGTTGATCGACCTGCTCGAGATGCGAACGATCGCGCTGCGCGGCACCACCTGGGCCGGCGGCGCCGTACATTAAGGCTCTCTCATTCCGCAGCACTCGTTCTACGGAGCGACGGCCGATGCCGGCCATCAGTTCGGTCGTCGTTTGACAGTCAGTACATCGGTCGCGATGTTGCCTGCCGCATCGAGCGCGGTGACGGTGATGGTGTTCGGTCCCATCGCGAGCGGGACGCGTGCAGTCCAACTCGTCGTGCCTGTCGTCGTGCCGATCTCGCCGCGATCGTTCGTCCACGTGACCTGCACCACGTTGCCTCCAGCCGTGCCGCTGATGTCGAGCGTCGATGTCGACGTGAGATGACTGCCCGACGTCGTCGGACCAGTAATGCTCACCGTCGGCGGCGTCGGGTTTGGCGCTGGCGCGGGCGCGGGCGCGGGCTGGCTCGTAATCGTCCACGTGAACGTCTGAGAGGCGGTCAGCACACCATCGGACACTCCCGCGGTGACGGTGTGGGTTGAGACAGTGGACGGAGTACCCGAGATGTACCCCGTCGATGCCATGAGAGCCAACCCGGGCGGAAGACCGGTCGCACTGTAGCTCACTGGAGTACCGTCCGGATCGCTTCCCTGGAGCTGCAGACTGGTCGGCTGTCCACTCGTAGAGAATTGGGGACCTGGATTCGTGAGTACTGGAGCGTTGCTACTGTAGCCGCAGACTTCGCTCGACTTGAGTCCTTCGCTGCGATCGGCGATGTACGCGGATACGGCGAAGCAGTATCGCTGTCCGGCGACGGCCGCCGTCCAGGCATAGGCCGTCGAGAGTCCGACGTCGATATGCTGCGTGTATGTGGCCGACTGAGTACCGACATGCAGCATGTAGCCGACAACGGTAATCTCGGGGTTCGCGTTCCAGACCACCGCAATGGTGTCAGCGGCCGCTGGTCGTGCCGCAGCGGTGATGATCGATATCGATGTAAGAACGGTGAGAAGAGTACACGCGCGAACAGACGTCGTGTGTGCCATGTTCCGGGCGCGGCATGCGTCCGAACCCCCCAGAAAGCAACACAAGAGGACTCGTCATCGCCTTTCGTTCAACGCCGTTGTGGACGCTGAACTCGCTACCGACTGCGCGACTGCAGTGCCTGCGGAGCAACTTCCTCGCCGC
>DASRJR010000094.1:0-4100 GCA_035649395.1 Vicinamibacterales bacterium | reverse complement strand
ACGAAGTTTCCTGAGCCTGATTGGGCGGACTCCAGGCGCAACGATAGGAGCTTCGTATGTCAGAACGAACGCTTCCGGTCCGTCCGGACCTCGATCAATACAAGAAACAAGCGAAGGAACTGTTGAAGGGCGGGCGTGCGGGCGATGCCGAGGCACGACGACGGTTCATCGTGCACCACCCGCGGCTCGCGAACTCGTCGGCCGACTTGCTGAACGGCGACACATTGGCGCTCGCGGACGCGCAACTCGTGATCGCGCGCGAGCACGGCATCGAGAGCTGGCCGCGGTTCGTTCGTGAAATCGAGGCACGGCTCGGCGACGACGCACCGCGGCTGATCTGGCAGGCGGCTGAACGGGCGCTCGAAGCCGGCGATGCCGACACGTTGGAGCGATTGCTGCGCGAGCACGAGACCACGCTTCGCAAGGGTCCCGCTCGTACGTCGTGGCTTGGCGGCCTGCGGCCGGACTTCAGTGCGGCCGACGTCACGTCGATCATCGCGACCAACCATGATTTCGAGACGTGGGATCAGTTCGCGGCGTTCGCGCGCGAGTGGAAGCGCGCCGGATCGCCGGTGGCGCAGTTCGAAGGCGCGGTTGACGCCATCGTCACGGGTGATGTCGCGACGCTCACGCGATTGCTCCGCGAGCGGCCCGAGCTGATTCGGATGCGGTCGATGCGGAGGCACCATTCGACGCTGTTGCACTACGTCGGCGCCAACGGCGTCGAGGGATTCCGCCAGCGCACGCCGAAGAATGCCGTGGCGATATGCCAACTCCTGCTCGATGCGGGCGCCGAGGTCGACGCTGCCGCCGACATGTACGGCGGTTCGACCACAGTGGGACTCGTCGCCACGAGCGCCCATCCACGAGATGCCGGCGTGCAGCAACCCTTGATCGACCTGCTCATCGCCCGTGGAGCGTCGATCGGCCGGCCGGGCGCAGGCGGTGGCAAGACCTATCCTCTGATCAACAGCTGCCTGGCGAACGGCCGGCCCGAAGCGGCGGAGCATCTCGCGCGCCGCGGCGCGCCGATCGATCTCGAAGGTGCCGCCGGCCTCGGCCGTCTCGATCTCGTTCGCACGTTCTTCGACGACACCGGCGCGCTGACGAATGGCGCGACGGACGCGCACATGCGCGACGGCTTCTCGTGGGCGTGCGAGTACGGTCGGACGGAGGTCGTGCGCTTTCTGATCGAACGCGGCATGGACGTCGCGGCGCGGCTACGGCCGCATCAGCAGACGGGTCTGCACTGGGCGGCTTACAGCGGATACGTCGAGACCGTGAAGGTGCTGCTGGCGCACCATGCACCGCTCGAGGTCCAGGATCGGAGCTTCGAAACCAGGCCGGTGGGGTGGGCGCTGCACGGGTGGCACGAGCGACGGGGGCAGCAGGACGTCGACTCGTATTACGAGGTCGTGGGCCTCCTCGTCGCCGCTGGCACGTTCATCGATCCGACGTGGCTGGCAACCGACGATCGCGGCCGTCCCACAGCGGAGTGGCTGGCCGGAGACGTGCGCATGCTCGCCGCGCTGAAAGGCAGAACGTGACGCACTGTAGCGTCCGCCTTGTCGGCGGACCGTGGTATGCACGCCGAGGAGGCGGAGAACGCAGAGACGACGATCAACGCAGGGATCGCCGAGGGGCGGAGCGTGCCAGCCTCGTGCGACGAGCCGATTCGATTCGTAGCACCTGACACGCCGGGTGGACGTCAGGATCGAGAGGACACCGTGATCACGAACGCCTGTCGAAACATGTGGCGCTCGTGATCACGGTGTCCTCTCGATCCTGACCGCGCGTCGCGCGGCCGGCCCGAGGGCCGGCGGCCACCCGGCCCTCTGCGTTCTCGGCCCCTCTGCGCGCTCTGCGATGATCGTCGTCTCTGCGATCTCTGCTTCCTCCGCGCATCGAGGATCAGAAGATCGCGATCGGATTGAGCGGCGAGCCGGTGCCGTTGGGGATTGGCAGCGGTGCCAGCGTCAGCATGAACTCCCATCGTCCACGCGTGGCCGCAGCCTCGGCCAACGCGTCGAAGTCGGCTCGGTCCAGCAGGTGCACGCCGAGGATCGTCAGCACGAAGTCGTGAACGGCCAGGCGTGGCAGGTCGCCCGGTGGCTGGGGGACATAGCCTGGTGTCTCCCAGCCGAGTAGCGCGATATCACGCTTCTTCAGCCATGGCAGCACTGACACGTCGAGGCCTGCCGCCCCTTCGTCAATCGGCCAGGGCCCGAGCTTGGCGCGGCGCGCCCACCGGCCCCACCGGAGCAGGAGCGCATCGCCTGGCCCGACCTTCACACCGGACTTCTTCTCCCAGGCCTCGAGATCTTCGGGAAAGATCCGGGTGCCTGGTTCGAGATAGTCCACCCCCTTCAGCCGCGGGATGTCATAGAGCACGCCACGCGTCACGATGCCCGCCTTCATCGTCAGGATGGAGTTCTTGGCAGCGCCCTTCTCCCGCGTCACCAGGCCCGCGACGGGATAGCCATTCCACATCTTGCCGCCGAAGAAACGGTGCGCGAACGAATCGAGATGCGTCGTGCCGGCGCCATGAATGCAGGGATACGCGATCTGATCGGTGGCGCCTTCCTCGCTCGCGGTCACCATCGCCCACTGCACCGGGCACGGGACATCGATGCCCTTTTCCGTCATCGCATTCGAGGCGAGCGAGACCGTGATTCCGTCCTTGACCAGAGCCACTGCCGCGCGCCGTTTGGCCGGCGTGATCAAGTTGAGCGTGCCCAACTCGTCGGCGGCGCCCCATCGGCCCCAGTTCGACAGCTCGACCTGCCAGCGCTTGTAATCGTCCGCGGCCACGAGTGGACGATTGCCCTGCGTCGCAGTCTCTTGGCACAGCGCTGTAAGCATGACAACGATCACGAGGGGAGGCGACGCCATTCGAATCGTTCTCATCGTCTGTCTCCTCATCGAGCCATCAAAGTAAATTTCTGCACGCGCCGGTTCTCGGGGCGCAGCGGCGTGACTTCGGTCACATACAGATTGCCCTTTGAATCGGCCGCCATGTGATGCAGCGTGCCGAACTGCCCGGGGGCCGAGCCCCACTCGCCGAACGAGTCGAGCAGCTCGAGGCTGCGGCGCTCGAAGATCATGACCTTGGCCTGGCTGCGGTTGCCGACAATGAGAAAGCGCTGCGCGGGATCGGTCGAGAACGCCGTGCTGGCGGCCGTCGTGCCGTTGCCGCAGTCGGGGGCCTTGCACTCTCGTCCGATGAAGACTTGCGTGACATAGGTGCCGTCGAGTCTGAAGACCTGGACGCGCTTGCCCCCTCGATCCGAGACGTAGACCAGGCCGTCCTTCGAGACGCGAGCCGCGTGAACCGGCTGCACGAACTGCGAGGCGCCGTTCGGATCGCCATCGGCGGGTGCCGGGTTGGGAGCATCGTCGGTTGGCGTCTTTCCGAACGCTCCCCACATTCGCTTGTACTTACCGCTGTCTGCGTCGAAGACGATGATGCGGCGATTGCCGTAGCCGTCTGCCACGAACAGCTCGTTGGTGGCGGCGTGAACGAACGCGTCGGCAGGCTGGTTGAGATTGCTGGTGTCGGCGTTTCCCTTGCTCTGTCCCGCCTTTCCGATCTGCATGACGAACGTGCCGTCCTTGGTGAACTTCAGCATCTGATGGTCGTTCGTCCCGTTGCCGCCGATCCAGACGAACCCCTTCGGGTCGACGTGGATCCCGTGCTCAGACGAGGGCCACTCATATCCTTTGCCCGGTCCACCCCATGCCCGAACGAACGTGCCCTCGGCGGTGAACTCGAGCACCGGCGGAGCCGCCTTCGTTCGCTCCTCGGGACCGAGCGTGCCTGGTCGCTGCAGGATCCACACGTGATCCTGCGCGTCCACTGACACGCTGGAGACCTGACCGAACTGCCACCCGTTCGGGATCGTCGGCCACGCGGGATCGACGCGAAACCGCGGCACCGCACGAGTCGCAGCCGCAGGAGTTTGCGCATCGACGCGGGATCGTTCGACATCACCGACGCTCACGACGATCATCGCCACGACGGCTGCCAAAATGATTGTGGGTCTCACGTGGACCTCCGCTCGGCGTGTTGTAGTGTCCGGCTTCAGCCGGACTGGTCATCA
>DASRJR010000093.1:0-6520 GCA_035649395.1 Vicinamibacterales bacterium | reverse complement strand
GTCAGCACGCCGGCCTCCGTCATCGGTGCGGCGAGTCGATAGGTCCACTTCTTCAAACCGGTCTTGGGATCGATTGCTTGAATCGCGCTGTGCACGTCGTCGCTCGCGAGGCCGGGACGCGGAAACACGCCGATGAAGGGTTGGCCGTCGCGGAACTCCGGTGGGGCGTCGCCCTTCACGTAAGTCGTCGACGTGTTCTCCCACGCGGGCACATAGAACAGACCGGTGCGCGGACTGTATGACGGGCTGTACCAGTTGGTGCCACCCTGATTGCCTGGATACACCAGCGTGCCTTCCTTCGTCGGTGCGATTCCGGGCACCGGGATCGGCCTGCCCTTCGGATCGAATCCGTCGGCCCAATTCACTTTCACGAACGGCTGGCCCTTGAGGAACTCGCCGGTCGCGCGATCGAGCACGTATGAGAACCCGTTGCGATTCGCCCACAGCATCGCCTTGCGCGGTTTGCCCTGCCACTCGAGATCAGCGAGAACGGGAATCTGCGTCGAGTCCCAGTCGAACTCGTTGTGCGGCGAGAACTGATAGTGCCACTTCAGCGTGCCGGTGTCGGGATCCAGCGCGACGACGGAGCACGTGTACAGGTTGTCGCCGAGACGCCCGGCCCCGTCCCAGTCCGGACCTGGATTCCCGGTTCCCCAATAGGTGAGATTGAGCTCGGGATCGTACGAGCCGGTCACCCAGATCGGCCCGCCGCCATGCTTCCACGATTCCCCGCTCCACGACTCGCTGCCGCGCTCGCCCGGCCCCGGCACCGTGTAGAACCGCCAGACTTCCTTGCCGGTCTTCACGTCCCACGCCGCGATGAAGCCGCGCACGCCGAACTCGCCTCCGGCCGTCCCGGCGATCACCTTGTCCTTCACGACGAGCGGCGCGTGGGTGAACGCGTAGCCTTGCTTCGGATCGCCGGCGGGCTCCGACTTCCACAGCTCGCGGCCGTTGACCGCATCGATCGCGATGATCCGCGCGTCGAGTGACGCGAGAAACACCGTGTTGTCAGCGATCGCCACGCCCCGCGACAAGCGTCCGCAGCAGTTCTTCGCCGCGGCATCGGGCGTGTACGAGTAGGCCCAGATCTGTTTGCCGGTCACCGCATCGAGGGCGATCACGTCGTTGGGACTCTGGATCGTGTACATCGTTCCGTTGACGACGAGCGGCGTGACCTGGTGACGTTCGAGCGACCGCGCTTGAAACACCCACTTGAGCTCGAGATCGCGCGCGTTCGCCGGACGAATCGTCGTGAGCAGGCTGTGACGCTGGCTGGCGAGCGAACCGGAATACGTGAGCCAGTTCTGCGGCTCCTTGTTGGCGTTGATGATGCGGTCGAACGAGAGACTCGGCGCCGGCGCCTCGCGATTCGGAGGCGGCCCGCCGAATGGCGGCGGCTCCTGTGCAATCACGGTCGCCGACAGCAGCAGCATCAAACACGCTCGAAGGATCATCACGTTGGGCTCCTGGGTCGCGATTATAGATGACCCTGCGACTTGCCTTGCTCGCTCAGGGGCTGCGAACCAATTGTCCGGCGCGGGGTCTAACGCAACGTGCGATCGACTGGTTTCCTGACGCGAGTGCCGCTCATCGCCGCGGCACTGCTGGGGGTTGGCCTCCGCGGGCCGACTGTCAACGCCGATCGCGACCTGAACTCGATCGCCGCTGCACAAGCGCCCGCGCCAGTCACCCTTACCCTTCGCATTGCGGGCGACCGACGGCAGTTCCACCCCGGCGAGATCATTCCGTTCGAACTCACATTCGAAAGTCCGATTCCGGGCCGGTTCGTCGTCGATGGGGCCACGTCCGACCGCAGCGGTCGACTGATGATCGACGAGTTCGATCTTGCACCCCTGGCCCGCGTCACCGATCCGATGCTCGATTACTTCGCGTCATCCGGCGCATTCATGGGCGGTGGCATTCGGGGCTTCGGTGTACTCGGCGGTAAGCCGTACACCGTGCGGCTGGATCTCAACGACTGGTTTCGCTTCGATACGCCGGGAACGTTCACGTTGTCGGTGCGCTCGACGCGTGTGACCGACGAAGCAGAACGCACGCCCTTGTCTCGACCGGTGGTCCCGGTCGAATCGAACGTCGTGTCGTTCGAGATTGTGTCGCGAGATGCGCGGTGGGAAGACGCGGAGTTCGCCCGGGCGATACGAATGTTGAGCGCACCGAACGACGACCACTCGCGCGGCTGCCGCGTGCTCATGTTCCTGGCGACGCGCGCGGCTGTCGACGAGCTGATTCGGCGTCACGACGACGGTGAGTGCCGTTATGAGTTGACCGCGGGCATGTTTGGCGCGCCGGATCGCGTTTACACCCTCGGTCGGCTCGAGGCAGGGCTGCGCGCGCCGGACCAGGTGATTACGTCCGAATATCTGCGCACGTTGGCCCTGCTGTCGATTTACGTGCGGCGGCCGGAGCTGCGTCCGCCACAGACAGCTGACACGAAGAGCCACATGATCGACGGTGAGCTCGCGCAGCACCCCGAGATCGTCGACGCCGAGGAAGCGAAATATGCGGCGGTGTTGGCGTCGGCGTTGCCGTCGAAGAGCGCCAGAGCTCGCGCCGTATCGACACAGGAATATGCGCGATTCGTCAACCGGCGTTCGTCCTCGTCAACGGGCGCGGTCGCGTCCGAGGGCGCACGGCAACAGGTCATCGCGAGCTTTCGTGACCTGCCCACGACGCGGCAGGAGAACCTGCTCGAATTCGACTGGCCTGCGGTCGCTGATGCCGACATGCTCCCTGTGCTGCGGGAGCTGGCTGACGGCTCGAACCGTCTCGCCAACCTTGCCCTGCGGCGCCTCTACGCGTTGTCGCCGAAGGAAGGACGCGCGCGGATCCTTCGGGAGATCGCAAACCCGAAGCCGTCGGCGTCGTTGAGCACGCTGGGGATCCTGCCCGACACCACGCTTCCTGAGCTCGATGAGACCATCGCACGCGCGATCGAAGCCAACGCGACCGAGATCGGCATCGGCCTCTTGTATCGCTACGCCTCGCCCGCGATCGCGCCGCGCATGCGGCTGCGACTGGGCGATCGCATCGGGCGGCTGGCGTGCCAGCCGCAAACCCACGCCCTCGCGTTCTTCCTTCGTGCAGCGCCGCGCGACGGTGCCGCGCTGCTCGAACGCGCGCTGGTGTCACGCGATGGCACCGGTTGCTTTCGGTCGGTACTGCTCGATACGGCTTCGCTGCAGATGACACCGGAGCTCGAAGCGACGGCGCGTGCGCACCTGGACGACTCCGATCCGAGGGTCGTCCTCAGCGCAGTCGACACACTCGGTCGCTACGGCTCTCCCGCAGCGATTCCGTCGCTGCAGGCGGCCTTCGAGCGTTGGCGCCGGCAATGGGCCGAGCGGCCGAACGCGCTGAGGTTCAATCTGGCGCAGCGTACCGAGACGAGCGCCGCCGTGCAGGGCATGATCGAAATGGCCTATGTGCGTGCGCTCGGTCCGGGCGCCCTCGTCGGAGGACCCGCCATCGCCGATCCACGCGAACTGTGCATCACCGACGACTGTCGTGTGATGGTCCCCGGCTCGACGACTGACGACCAGTACACGACGATCGTGGTGACTGGGTTCGATAACCCGCGAGACCTCTTCGCCACCCTGTCGGGGTACGAGTTCAGATCGTTGGCGTCGCTCGAGCGGAAACTCGCGCAATATCGGCAGGGCACCCGCTTACGTATGCGGATTCAAATCGCAAATCTGGACCATGCACAGGCCACCGCATCCGAGCTCGCTGCGTGGGCTGCAGTGCATGAGCTCGCGCTCACGCCGTAGCGTGCGCACCTCGCGATCTCGCCGAAGCCGCAGGCGAAGGCGGAGAGCGCCCGCACCTCGCGAGGCGATAGCCGAGCGCCCGCACCCGCGAGGCGAAGCCGAGCCCTATACGACCGCGATCGCTTCGATCTCGATCAGCCAGTCGGGATGCGCGAGCGAGGGGATTTCGACGAGCGTCGAGGCAGGGCCCTTCTTGCCGAAGAACTCCTCACGGATGGGCGCCAGGTCGACCCGGTACTGCATATTGGTCACATACGTCGTGATCTTGATGACATTGGCCATCGTCCCGCCCTGCGACTTGACGAGCGCCTCAATCGCTTCGTACGCACCACGCGCCTGTGCCTTGAAATCGCCGCGATGGGCGACGGCGCCGTCGGACGTATACGCGACCTGTCCTGACAGAAAGAGGATGGTTTGCGCGTGCGTGACTTTGATGCCCTGGCTATAGGTCGCCGGGTCGAACACGCCCGGCGCGCAGAACTTCTCGATCGTGGCCATATCGTCTCACTCTCCTGCGGAAGAGCGAGAGTCTATCGCGAACGCCGGGCCACGTTGTGCAGACACTTGACGGGTCGCGCTCTCGGACCTATTTCTTCTCGTACGGCGCGCCAGTGCCCGACGAGCCGAGGAACAACGTCCGCCCGTCGGGCAGCGTCAGATCGCGCCCGTTGGCGCGCCTCGATCCATCCTTCGACTGGTAGCCGTCGACGATGATTTCAGTGCCTTTCGGCAGCGACTCCTTGGTCAGGCCACGCCGGATCAGCGTGTTCGGAGTCCCGGTTTCGATCATCCATTCCTCGACAGTGCCGTCAGGCTTCTTCACGTCCACATAGATCCAGGCGTGAGGATTGACCCACAGCATCTTCGTGACCGTTCCCTTGAACTTGACCGGTTTGTTCGCGTCGAACTCGGCGTTGAACGCATGATGAGCGAACACCGGGACGGACGCGATCACAACCAGCACGAAGACACCGATGAGCGATCGGTCGGTTGGCATCGGATCTCCTCTTTTCCTATCGCGGCTCGTTCCGAGCCGGCTGAGCGGCCGTTTCGCCGTTCTTCTCCCTGACGCGGGCACCAGTCAAGAAGTGCACGATGTCGAAGTTGTCTTCGTGGCACGCGTACTCGAACATCTGTTCCCCCGGATCGACTTTGTTCCACGGAATCAGCGCGGTCCACGGTTTGCTCCAGGTTGTGGGATCGGTGACCGTGAACTCGTAGTTGATGGCGTCCGCCGCCACCCGGGTGAATCGTTCCGTGATCGTGTACGTCGCCGGGTTGGCGCCCAGGAACAGCACGCCTTCCTCGGGCTTGAAATTGGTCGTCTCCACGACGAGCGTCGAGCCTTCCCAGCGGCCGCGTGAATCGCCCAGCCACTGTCGCAGCCGCTTGTTGAGATGCGGGCGGCCATCCACGGGGATGATGCGGGCGCTGTGGATCATCTCCGGAGCGATCGTGACGTAGCCCGGGCTCTGGAAGATCTGGAAGTTGTTGTTGTAGATCGTCGGCAGGTACGGCGGAACGTCGGTGCGAACGACGCAGCGGACCGGCCACGACATGTCGGTGTAATTCTCCGGAAGGCCGGCGGCGAATCGTGCCGCCGCTGCCGCCCGGCTCGCTCGCACGCGCTCCCGCTCGGGTGGCAGCGTGACCAGCGCCGGAATCCGGCCGTCGGCCGGTTCGACGATGAGCGACGTGCGCTTGTCGGCAGTGATCTTGAGCCGCCGCGCGTCCATCCAGTGCTCGTTGTACGCGCGGTTCACATCGGCGGCGTTGCCGCCATCCCGTCGATCGCGCGTGAGATCGTGGGCGAGCGACTTCTGAAAGTCCTCCGCCTCTTCGTCGCTGAGCACACCCTTTTCCCCGACATTGGTCGGCCGTTGCAGCGGCGTGCTGGTGGCATCGTTCCACACACCCTGCAGGTCGGGATCGCCCCACGGGGTCTTCGGCGGGTTGTATTTCTTCGGTGCCTGGCCCGCGGCGGGCGCGACGAGAGCCAGTGCAACGGCAACGGCGAACGGACCAACAAACGTCAGAACTCGAACGCGCATGGCTCTCACCTCGCGCCTGGCTTGCGGAACTTGCCGAACAGGAGTTCCTCGGTGAACGGGACGCACTTGAACTCGAGCAGTTGGAGGTTCTTCTCCATCCGTCGATAGAGCGGGAAGCTGATCTTCCACGGGCGCGTGAAGACGTTCGGGTCTTCGATCGTCGCTTCGTACATCATGTGATACGGGCTCGCCGGCGTGTAGCGCTCGACGACGTGCAGCGCGTCGCTGTGGTAGTTGCCGGCGCGATCGAACCACGTCTCCTCGCGCTGGCCGGTGACGTCGACGACGAGCGTGTCGCCTTCCCATCGTCCGCGCGACCAACCCATCCACGAGTCGGTTGGCGCGTTCTGCTTCCAGTCCATGCGGATGATGCGCGTGGCGCTGGTGAACTCGTATGCCATCAGGATGTAAGGGTTGGTCCCCTGCACGATCTGAAACGGAAACGGCATGTAGGTCGCGCGCGGGACGCCCGGCATGTAGCACTTGATCTCCGGATCCAGCGCGACCCAGTTTTCAGCGTTCTGCTTCTTCTTCTCGGCAGCCCACGGCTGGTACGGGATCTCGTTGCCTTCAACCACGCCGGCGCCAGCCGGGATGCTGAAGCTCGCGCCGAGGGCAGTCACCGGACCCTGGCGCGCCTGATGATCCTGAATGTCCCAGTTCGCAGTGTTGACCGCC
>DASRJR010000092.1:0-12778 GCA_035649395.1 Vicinamibacterales bacterium | reverse complement strand
TGATCGCCCGCCGCGATCGGATCGTCGGCAAGGACGAGATCATTGCCGCCGTGTGGCGGGATGTCGCCGTCACCGACGACAGTCTGGTTCATGCCATTTCGCTGCTCCGGCGGACGCTTGGCGACGACCCGACGCACGCATCCTTCATCGAAACCGTCCCGCGGCGCGGCTATCGTTTCGTTGGCTCCGTCGAGGTCGTCACAGCGGACCCCACTGGGTCGGCCGTAAGCCTCCCGGACGCCGCACCAGAGGACGACCTCGCAGCGACGCGGCATCGCGTCCTGCAATCCGCTCGTACGCTCGCCATCGCTGCGTGTCTTCTGCTGATCGTTGGCGCGGCATTCACCGTGTATCGCATCGGTCGCGACGATGACCATCTCACTGGCGCGGAACGTGTGCAGCAGCTCGCTCCAACAGGAACGGAGATAGTCTCGGGCGGAGTCGTCTCTCCGACCGGGCGTGATCTCGTCTTCGTTGCTCGCGATGAGGAGAGTGGGCGGACGGCGCTCTGGTTCCGCGCGCTCGACGAACGCGAACCCCGTCTCCTCCCCGACACGGACGGCGCCTCGCAGCCGTTCTTTTCACCCGATGGCCGCACGATTGCCTACTTCATGCAGGGAGCGCTCATCGCGAGAGACGTCACGAACGGCCGAACCCGAACGATTGCGGCGGTTCACGGGGCTGCCGCCGGTGGAAGTTGGGGCCGCGGCAACGTGATCGTGTTCGCCGAGTGGATGACCGGCTTGTTCGCGGTGGCTTCGACTGGTGGCCCGGTGTCGTCGTTGACACGTCTCGATCACACCGCGCTCGACGTCGCGCACGCGTGGCCTCAGTTCCTGCCGGACGGACGCCGCTTCCTGTATCAAGTCGTCAGTCCCGACAGCACGCGCGCCGGGGTGTACGCCTCGAATCTCGATTCGCGAACCAGCACGCGTCTCCTGGACGATGCAGCCGCGGCCACCTATGTCGCGCCGGGTCTCCTGCTCTACCTGCAGCACGACATGTTGATGGCCGAGCCGTTCGACGCTGATCGCCTCCGTCTCGGCGGGCGCGCGGTGCTCCTCTCACGCGGCATCACGGCGCCATCGCTGGCCGACGGAAGCGTCGTTTCCGCGTCACGCGACCTGCTCGCGTTCCGCGCCGGCGCGACCAAACAACAGTTGACGTGGGTCGACCGATCGGGCCGGCCGCAGGGTGCGCTGGAAGTCCCCGCGTCGATGTTCAACTTCCGCGTCTCGCCCGATGGTCAGTTCGTGCTCGCGGCGAGCTCGCTGACCGACGCCACCGGCGTGTGGCTCGTCGATCTCGCTCGTCGCCACTCGACCCGGCTCGCGGCCGATGGCATCGCGCCGCTCTGGTCGCCTGATGGGAGGCGGCTCGCGTACACGTCGCGCGCCGGGCTCGATCTTCATGTTCGCCCCAGCAGCGGACAGGCACCTCTCGAGCCCCTCATCAGCGACCAGTCGGTGAAGGTCCTCAACGACTGGTCGGCGGACGCGGAAACGATCATCTACACGCGACACGACCCGAGCACGAAGCTGGACCTCTGGCACGTTCCTGTCAACGGTGGCCCCGCCCGGCCGCTTCTCAACAGCCCGTTCAATGAAGTGCACGCACGCGTTTCGCCCGACGGCCGCTGGCTCGCCTACGTGTCCGACGTCACCGGCACTCAGGAGGTCTACGTCCGTCGCTATCCGGAAATGGACGCGCCGCGGCAAGTGTCGAACGGCGGCGGCGGACAGCCGCAATGGCGGGCGGACCAGCGGGAGCTGTTCTATCTGTCGCTGGACCGGGCGTTGATGGCGGTCAGCATCGTCGACGCGCGCGAGGTGTCGTTCGGGGCGCCTCGTCGGCTGTTCCGGACGCCGATCACCGAAGGACCGGCGGCTGCGCGCGACTCGTACGCCGCCATGCCCGATGGACGTTCGTTTCTGATCGATGCGCGCCGCGACGGCTCGACCGAGCCGATCACGGTCATGCTCAATTGGGCCGCCGGCTTGACATCCACTCCCACGGCGCCGCCCGCCGTACGTGATGCGACCAAAGTGGCGCGCGGCGGCACCCGTTAGCTCGTTTGCGCGTTTCGATCGACAGCACGAGAAACGCGGACCCGAAGCCGTCAAAATTCAGGCAAGACGCGCAGGCCTGAGTCTCGGGCGTTACCGATGCGCCGTACACTCGTCCCTGGGGGCATTCTCATGACACCTCGGGTGATCTTCACGTTGGTCGTCGCCGCGATCGCAATGGCGGCAACAGTTCATCTGCCGGCTCAAACGCGCGGCGCCGCGCAGACGAACCGCGAAACGTGGAAAGAACGGACGCCGTGGGGCGACCTGGACCTGCAGGGCGAGTGGACGACCGAGGGCGAATACGGTGTGCCGCTCGAACGGCCGGCAGAGTTCGGCACGCGACGGTACCTGACCGACGCGGAGCACGCCAAGCGCCTCGACGATGTCCGAATCCGCGACGAGCGTGATCTCGCACGCGTCGACGTCCTCTCCGGAAAAGTCGAGGGAGCGAATGCGCCAATCCCCCATTGGCGCGAATACAACACGACCTCGCGCCGCACGTCGTTGATCATCGACCCGCCCGACGGCCGCCTCCCGGCGCGCACGGCGCGGGCCAGGCCGGTTCCCGTTCAACGATGCGGCAGCCTGCAGCGCGGCGAGCCCTGCGACTCCTACGTGGACTACGGCCTTGGCGTCCGCTGCATCGTCCACGGCGGCGGCCTCCCCGATGCGATGATTCCCGCTGTCTACAACGCCAACATGCGCATCGTCCAGAGTCCCGGATTCGTGGCGATCTCCTACGAACTGATTCACGATACGCGTGTCATCCCGCTCGGCCCGTCCGAGTCGCGCCAGCCTCCTTCGCCCGCGCTTCGGACATACATGGGCATCGCACACGGCCGCTGGGAGGGGTCGACGCTGGTCGTCGAGACGACGAACCTGAAGGCGAACACACGCGGGGCCTCTCCGGGGCTACGGCTGATCGAGCGGTTCACTCGAACCGGACGTGACGCGATCGACTATCAAGTGACGTTCGTCGACCCGGCCACGTGGACGGCGCCATGGACCGCCGCCCTCGACATGAAGGCACGCCCGGCCGATGCGGGCGTGTTCGAGTATGCGTGCCACGAAGGAAACTACGGCTTATCCAACATGCTGTCGACGTCGCGGCTGTACGACCGCTGACGTTTCCGTTCCGCCTTGGGCAAGGGACCCGTAACGGATAGAATCGGCGCGAGGAAGTGCATGGCCAAGACGCTTTGCGCCGCCAGCCTCATTGCACTGTTATGCGGTGGGGTCTCCACGGCTGCTCATCACTCGGTCGCGGTGAACTTCGACAGCGCGCAGGTGCTCACGCTCACCGGCCGCATCACTGATCTCGACATGCGAAACCCGCACTCGCAGATCACGCTCCAGGTCACCCAGCCCGACGGAACGGTGAAGGAGTGGTTCATCGAATGGTCCGACCGCAACGCGCTCATCCGTCGCAAAGTACCGTTCCAGCTGCTGCGCGTCGGTGACACGGTGACCATCAATGCCAGCCCGAGCCGGCGTTTGGAGAACCTGGCGTATTTCCGTAGCGCCGTGCTTCCGGACAAGCGCGTCCTGCGCGACTGCGGCTTCGACGCATTTCGCCAGGCCATTGCCAAGGGACAGTTCGTCGAGTGCGAACCGGGGCGACCGGCGTCCGAGACGTCCGCACCACAGGGTCAGCAGAGAGAACAACGATGAGGAAAATGATTCTCGTGCTCCTCGTCGGCGTGATCTCGAGAGCGGACGCGCAGGACAAACGCGCGCAGTTGGACGGCGTATGGATCCTGTCCGGATCGCCAGCCATCGAGATGACACTCACGCCTGCGGGGGAGGCGGCCCGCGCGCGCTACGACTACCTCCGGGACGACCCCGCGATGCAGTGCATCCCGGCGAGCTTCACGCGCGTCATGCACACCCCGTCGCCGCCAATCGAGGTGCGTCAGCACAAGAGCGAGGTCCTCATCAACTATGAATTCATGGACATCCACCGGCGCGTGCCCATTGCACCGGGCACACCGCTCGCGAAGGCGCCGGTGTCAGTCCCCAAGCATCCGCACCTGGGACGCTCGGTCGCGCGCTACGACGGTGACGTGCTTCTGATTGAAACCATCGGACAGCGGGCTGGCATCCTCGACACGCTCGGCGCGCCGGGACTGGTCCAATCAGACCAGATGCGCACCGAGGAACGCTTCATCCCCGACGGCGATCGCATGCGCGTCGTCGTCACTCACCACGATCCGGTGTACTACCAGAAGCTGGTCGTCACCTATCCGTACCAGCGGCTGCCGGGCGGCGAGATTCTGCCCTGGGACTGCACGCCCGAGGAAGCCAACTACAAACGCTTCCGAGAAAGAGCGAAAGAAAAATAGCTGAACGCGTCAATCGACCGGGCGTCAGTCATTCCTTGCGGGACTGCGCCATCAACTCGATGATGCCATTCACAATCGATGACTCCGCACAACCCGGCTGCAGCCGCGACGACAGGACCTCGAACGTCTGCTTGCCGAACGAGGCGTCGTCGGGAATGTAGCCGGATCGCGCCGCTCCGTTCGTCAGCGTCGCCATCATCGTCGCCTTGTACGGCGACTCGCGCTTCAGCCGCTGCGCGATCGGGTTGAATACTTCCGCGTTGACGGCGCCGATCATCACGTCGCCGATGCGCAGCAGACCGAGCCTGATCTCGACCGGGTTGCCGTCCTTGTAGATGCCCTCGAACCCCGCGCGGCCCTGATTCGTGCGCTCGCGGCCGGGGCAGCGAATCGTGGTGAAGCTGCCGTGCAGCCTCGTCGCCGGAGCGGCCCGTTCGACGCCGCGCATCACGTGCATCACTTCCTCGCCAAGGAACTGCCCCATCGACAGCACCATCTGGCGCTGCTGGTTCATCAATCGTTTGACGGTCGGATCGTTTCGGTCCAGTCCCTCGCCGCCCGGCGGCATCGCGTTGCTGATGTCGACGCCACGTTTCGCGTAGTCCTTGATGCGGATCTCACGAAGGTCGTAGGTCTGCTGGTAGTAGATCGGGTTCTGATCGCCGGCGGCACCGCTCGACCACAGGGCAACGATTGTGTCGTCGAATGATTCCTCGATGTAGCGCGATGCCGCACCCGGGATGTCGCCGCTGATCTGATCCAGTTGTCCGGCGATCACCGCATGGACCGCGTAGTTGTAGTACACGGCAATCGGCCGGCCTTCCAGCGTTTCGAATTTCAGCACCGCGACGGTCTTGTCCGACGGCCCTTCGTAATTGGGGCCCTCCGACCAGCGATTCGTTTCAGGGTCGATGATCTGGCGGTTGACGTTGATGTACGACGCGCCGGTGCGATATCCCATTCGCGCCGGCTGCAAGCGCTGGCTGGCGAGCCGGACCGACTCGACGATCTTCTGCGCGTAGTCCGGACCGCGCTGGGCACCGGCACTGTGTGTGTGCGTCGCGGTGAGCAGGACGTTCGCGGTCGGGATCCTCAGTTCCTTTTCGATCTGGCCAGTCACCGCCTGCCAGACCGGATCGGGCACAGCGCCGGCATCGATCGTGATCAGGGCTGCGGTCGAGGTGCCACTCTCGAGCACGATCGCTCGCGCATAGAGGCGATCGAGGACACCCAGACTGTTCTTCGGGAGCTCGCCCTGGGCCGGCGTAATGTCCACCTTGGCGGCGCCGGCGCGGAACGATGGCCCGCTCTCGGCGCGCTGCGCTGCACTCGGTCGCGGGACGGCGGCGAGGAAAAAGATCGTCAAAACGGCGAGCGAGCCGGATTTCATGACGCGGATTCTATTAGGATTCCTCACCCCCTGATGAAGAATCAGGCGCAACTCATCACCTACGTCGATCGCCTGCCCCGAGGGACGTTCCGCGATCTCCAGCGGCTGCTCGACGGTCCCCTTGCCGGCGCATTCGGCGGCGTCCACGTGCTCCCCTTCTTCCATCCCATCGACGGCGCCGATGCCGGCTTCGATCCGATCGATCACACGCAGGTCGATCCTCGACTGGGCACGTGGGAGGACGTGGCGGCGCTTGCCACGAATACCGACGTCATGGCCGACGTCATCGTCAACCACGTCTCGCGTCACTCGCCGCAGTTTCGGGACTACGAGGCGCGCGGCGACGCCTCGCCTTACGCCAGCCTGTTTCTCACCTACGACCGTGTGTTTCCGGAAGGCGCGCACGAATCGGACCTGACTGCCCTTCACACGCCTCGCCCGAGCCTTCCCTTCACCACGTACCAGACCGCACACGGCACACGGCTGTTGTGGACCACCTTCACGAGCGACCAGATCGATATCGACGTGCAGCACCCGGAAGGCAGGCACTATCTCGCCGGCGTGCTCTCTCGACTGCATGCCGCAGGTGTTCGGGCCATCCGGCTCGATGCCGTGGGGTTTGCCATCAAGAAGGCTGGCACGAGCTGCTTCATGATTCCCGAGACCTTCGCGTTCATTGCCGACCTCACCGCGCAGGCGCACGCGCTCGGCATGGACGTGCTGGTCGAAGTCCACGGGCACCATCGCGATCAGATCGACGTCGCCCGTCAGGTCGATTGGGTCTACGACTTCGCCCTGCCGCCGCTGGTCCTGCACACGCTGTATGCGCGAGACGTGTCCCATCTGATGCGATGGCTGGAGATCCGCCCCCGCAATGCCGTGACCGTGCTGGACACGCACGATGGCATCGGTGTGGAGGACGTCGATTCGGATCGGAGCGGCGCGCCCGGGCTCCTCGATCGGCGGCACATCGACTCGCTCATCGAAACGATTCACGAACGGAGCCGCGGCGAGAGTCGTCTGGCCAGCGGCAGCGCCGCCAGCAACGTGGACACATCGCAAATCAACTGCACGTTCTACGATGCGCTCGGCCGCCGCGACTCGGAGTACCTCATCGCCCGCGCCATCCAGTGTTTCCTCCCCGGAATCCCTCAGATCTATTACGTGGGCTTACTGGCAGGCAGCAACGACGTCGAGTTGCTTCGACGAACCGGCGTCGGCCGCGACATCAATCGCCACTACTACACCGACGTCGAGATGGCGCGCGAGTTGAAGCGGCCGGCCGTCGAGGCACAAGTGGCGCTGCTGCGGCTCCGCAACGCACACGAGGCGTTTCAAGGCACCTTCGACGTGGCGGCACACGGCGCCGACCGGATGACACTGGCGTGGCGGAACGGCCCGGCATTCGCTCGACTAGACGTCAACCTGACGGACATGGACGCGGTCATCACCTGCTCGCGCGGAGACGCTGGCGCCGATGGCGCCGTCGTCTGGCGTTCGTCGGTGGAGGCACGGGTGTGACGCAGACCATTGCCCACCCCCCGCGCAACATGGCCGTCATCAAGACGCTCACGTATCTGATGTTCGCCATGTTCGCGATGACGACCGATTCAGTGGGGCTGATCATCCCGGAGATCATCAAGGCGTTCCAGCTGTCGCTGACAGCGGCCGGCACGTTTCAGTACGCGACGATGGCGGGGATTGCATGTGCGGGCCTTCTCCTTGGTCAGCTGGCCGACCGGTTCGGCCGGCGGCGCACGATCATCACGGGCCTGACGCTGTTTGCGGGCTCCTGCTTCTTGTTGGCGGCGGGCAACTCGTTCCTGTTCTTCGCGGTGATGCTGGGGGTGTCCGGTCTCGCCATCGGTGTGTTCAAGACGGGTGCGCTGGCGCTCATCGGTGATATCTCGACGTCGACGGCCCAGCACACGTCAATCATGAACACCGCCGAAGGCTTCTTCGGCGTCGGTGCGATCATCGGGCCGGCGATTCTCGCGCAGCTGCTGACCGCTGGTTTGTCGTGGACATGGCTGTATGTGATCGCCGGCACGATGTGCGTCGTGCTGATCGTCCTCGCCCTGCTGGTGGAATACCCGCAGACGACCAGGACCACCGGCCACAGCGGCTTCACTGGAACGGGGCGCGCGATCAAAAGTCCGTACGTGCTGGCGTTCTCGGCGGGAGCGTTTCTCTATGTGGGCGTCGAAGCCGCGGTCTACGTGTGGATGCCGACGCTGCTCGCCGGATACACCGGTCCTGCCGTCGCCCTGGCCACCTACGGCATCTCGATCTTCTTTCTGCTGCGCGCCGGAGGACGTTTTCTCGGCGCGTGGATGCTGACCCGTTTTCAGTGGCAGGCAGTCCTGGCGCTGTTCAGCGGATGCATCGTCGTGTGTTTTGGCCTCAGCGTCGCCCGTGGTGTGAGTTGGGCCGTGTATCTGCTTCCGCTGTCGGGAGTGTTCATGTCGGTCATCTATCCGACGATCAATTCGAAGGGCATCAGCTGCCTGCCGAAAGCCGAGCACGGCGCCGGTGCCGGGGTGATTCTCTTCTTCACATGCGCGTCGGCGGTGCTGGCCCCGCTGGCCATCGGTGCGGTTAGCGACGTGTTCGGCCGGATCGAGTATGGTTTCTCTCTGGCGACGGGCTTCGCCGCCCTGCTGTTCGGCGGTGCGCTGATCAACTGGCTGCTCAACCCGACACGGATGGTGCTCGATCGGCTGGACGTCTCGGAGTACCGGCGGGACGCTCCCGCGTGATTTCAGGAGGACTGGTCATGATGTCGTCGCTGCGGGTACCCGTGCTTCTCGCGATCGCGCTCGCGCTGCAGGTCGCGCCAGCCCGTGCACAACAGCCTGCGCCGAAGGGGACGCTCGAACGGATCACGGTCCACGGCCGCGCGCTCGAGGGAAATCTGGAAGGCGACTCACCCGACCGCCCGGTCGTCGTCTACCTGCCACCCAGTTACGCGAGGGACACGACGCGACGCTATCCGGTGCTCTACTTCCTTCACGGCTACACCGCGACCGCGGAGGCCTACGTCAAGTCCCTGGCCGTTCCAGACTCGATCGATCGGGCGATTGCCGCCGGCGCCCGCGAAATGATCGTCGTCATACCCGACGCATTCACCAAGTACAGCGGCAGCATGTTTTCGAACTCGCCAACCATCGGCGACTGGGAGACGTTCATCGCTCAGGATCTGACGACGTTCATCGACCAGCGGTATCGCACGATGGCGTCGCGCGACGGCCGTGGTCTGGCCGGCCACTCGATGGGCGGATATGGCACGATGCGT
This sequence comes from Vicinamibacterales bacterium, assembly GCA_035649395.1. GTDB lineage: Bacteria > Acidobacteriota > Vicinamibacteria > Vicinamibacterales > UBA2999 > Gp6-AA40. Next base: position 3,682 of record DASRJR010000092.1, on the reverse strand, counting down.
ATCGGCATGAAGCAGCCGGTCGCGTTCGCAGCGCTCTACGCGATGAGCTCGTGCTGCCTGATGAACGACCCCGCCGCACGCGGCGCCGGGCCGGGGCCGCGAGGCGACGGCGCGCCGGGGCGCGGCGACGCAGCCCCGCGCGGTGCCGGTGCCGGACGCGGAGACGGGCGTGGAGCCGGCGCGGGCCGCGGCGGCGGAATGGCCAATGCCCTGTCGGCCCAAGCGGCCGCCTGGGCGCCGAACACGAAGACCCCGCCGTTCTTCGATCTGCCGACGAAGGACGGAGAGATCCAGCCGCTGATCGCCGCCAAGTGGGTCGCGAACTCGCCGCTCGTGATGGTCGATCAGTACGTGCCCGCGCTCAAATCCATGCGCGCCATCGCGTTGGACATCGGCAATCAGGATCCGTTCGTCGGCACCAACACGCAGCTTGCCGAATCGCTGACGCGCCTCGGCGTCACTCACACGTTCGAGATCTATGACGGCGACCACGGCAACCGCATTCGCGAGCGTTTCGAGTCGCAGGTTCTCCGCTTCTTTTCACAGCATCTGAACGCACGTTGAGGATTCGACGATGACAACCAGACAACAGCCACAGCGTTTCTTTCCGCGGCCGATCGCTCTGGCCGTGGTCACCGCATGTGTCAGCACACTGACGGCGGCGCAACAGCCGGCACAGCCGCCAGCGCCGGCGCAGCCCGATCGCGCCGCGCTCGAACGGCAGGCCGAGCTCAACAAACGCCCGGATACGCCGGGCACCGGTCGGTTCCCGGCTATGAAGGAGGAAGTGGCGGCGTTGCCGCGCCACGTCGTCTACCGTCCGAAAGAGCTTGGCGCCCTCGGCAACACCAAGCTGGGCGTGGTCGCGTGGGGCAACGGTGGATGTTCGGATGACGGCGCGAGCAGCCGCTTCCACTTGCTCGAGATTGCCTCGCATGGATATCTCGTCATCGCCAGCGGCCGCATCCTGAGTGGTCCCGGTGCCCCGCCACGTGAGCCGCGTCCAGCGGCGCCACAGGGTCAGCTTCCACAAGGTCAGCTCCCACCTCCCCGAACACAGGTCAAAGATTTGACTGACGCCGTCGATTGGGCGCTGGCCGAGAACACGCGCGCCGGCAGCCCGTACTTCGGCCGCATCGATCCAGGACAGATCGCGTATTCGGGCTGGAGCTGCGGAGGCGTTCAGGCGCTTCAAGTCGCGAACGATCCGCGCGTGAAGACGCTGGTGATCCACAACAGCGGCACCCTGAACAACGGTCCGACCAACATGACTGGATCAAGCGTTGGCAAGGAGGTCCTGCAGACGCTGCACACACCGGTGATCTACATCGAGGGCGGCCCCAAGGACATCGCGTATGAAAACGGAATGGACGACTTCAAGCGAATCACGCACGTACCGGTGGCGATGGCCAATCTTCCCGTCGGCCACGGCGGCACATTCAATGAACCCAACGGCGGCGCCGCCGCATCGGTCGCAGTGAGCTGGCTCAATTGGCAACTGCGCGGCGATACGCAGAGCGCGAAGCGGTTCGTCGGCGAGGATTGCGGCCTCTGCAAGGACACGCAGTGGTCGCTGGAGCGCAAGCAGCTTACAGACGCACGCGGCAGCAGGTGAGCACAGTCCGGCTCAAGCCGGACCCTACGCGGGGGCGGCCAGCTACTTCGCGGCGCAGACGAAATTCGCGCCGTCTTCGAGGCTTCCGCTACCGGCATACCGAGCGTATGTGGGATACGGACACAGCGGACGTGTCCGTCCCGCGAAGTACGGCGTCGCGGGACGCGCGGACGCCGCGATGCGCGCGGGCGCCGTCCCCTTTTCCGCCCAGTCCACGATCGCGCCGAGGCCGTCGAAGCTGTCGGTCGCCGGCCCTCCGGCGCAGTGGTTCATGCCAGGCACTAGAAAGAGACGCGCCCAGGTCGCCGTGGCATCGGCGCCGCCGTTGTTTCGAGTGAGACGCTGGTAGTAGTCGATCGACTCGAGCGCCGAGAAGATCGGATCGGCGGTGCCGTGGAAGATCAGCAGCTTGCCTCCGCGTGTGCGGAACTCGGTCAGCGTCGCATCACGATAGGTGTCGTAGACCGCCGAGAATGCCTCCATCCGCTTCGGATCCCGATCGAAGTTGAATTGCGTGATCGCGAACGACGGGTCTGGCGGCGTGAAGAACTCGTGCGCCAGTGCACCAGCCATGAGTGTGGCGTTGATGGCGTTCGGCGAACTCGTCTGTGACGTGCCAAGTTCCCACTGACGCCAGCCGGCTGTCGCAATCCCTGGGTCCCACGGCTGTCCCACATAGAGAGACTTCCCAGCTGAATCGCGGGGGCCGTCGAACGCTTTCTGCAACGCCGCCACTTGCTCGGACGTCAGGCAGTCTGGCTGTTTGGCCGCGGCGCACTGTAGCCGCTTGGGATCGAAGCGGCATGACTCGGGCCGCAGCACCATCCCATCGGTCGCCCCGTCAGCGGCATCGCACGCCTCGGTGATACCGCGCGCGACGAGCGCCAGGTCGGCGTCGCTGAACGCCCGGCTGAGCACACGTTGTCCTTGCTCGTCAGCCGGGGCCACGGCCGTATACGTCTGCGTGTCCCATGCCGCGGCAATGGTCGCGCCGCTCGACACGCTCATCGCCGGTGCGCAGATCGCAATGCCGTCGAAGTACAACGGGTATCGCTGCGCGAACATCATGCCCTGGCGTCCGCCACCCGAACAGCCCACGAAGTACTTGCGATTGGGCGCGCGGCCGTAATACCGCGACACGATCGTCAACGCGATCGTCGCCGTCCGCTCGTGCGCGGCGTAGGCGTGATCGATGCGCGCCTCCGGATCGAGACCGAACTCCGCCGTCGCGCCCTGATGCCCCGCGTCCGTGGTCACCACCGCGAAGCCGCGCTGCAGGCCCGTGTCCGGAAAGGAACCGGTGTTGCGCCCAACCGCCGGCGCAACGACGCCGTCGTTGCCGCCGCCTCCCTGATAGAGGAAGCGGCCGCTCCAGTCAGTCGGCAGACGAAGTTCGAAGCGCGTTTCATAGGCCTTGCCATCGACCCCGGTGCGCGGTGCCGCCGACCCGCGCACGACGCAGTGCGCCGGCTGAGCGGCGGATCCGGCGTCGTAGGTCGTCGTCAACCTCGCAACCGCCGTGAACGTCGCAGTACTCAGCGCGGTGCAGGCTGCGGAACCTGGAGCTGGCTGCTGCGCGGCCACCCGGCCCGTGGCGACGGCGCTCGCCGCGAATGCCACAAGAACGATAGCCACACCCCAGAGCGCGCGGCGCATGACGTTCTCCTCCTATTTCACAGCCTTCGCATCGGCATCGACGCCGCGCGCGGGCCCTTGTGCCTGGCGGTTGAAGAAGTCGAAGATCCTCGGCCACACCATCGGCACCATGCTGCCGTGGTTACCGTCCACCTCGAGGTAGTCGAACGTAAAACCGCGTTCGCGCATGTAACGCGCCAGCACGCGGCTGCCCTCCAGCGACGGCGTCGCGCCGGTGCCCTCGGTCATGAAGATCGGCAGTCGCTTGATCCGATCGAACGGGTACGTCGCCTCGTCGACGAACGGCCCCGACATCGGCGCCACTGCGCGCCACCGCTCTGGGTACCGAGCCGCGAGGTGCCAGGCCCCGCCGCTGCCCATCGAGTGCCCGGCAAGGTACGTGCGCGACCGATCGGCACCATATTCCTCGGT
>DASRJR010000091.1:0-20568 GCA_035649395.1 Vicinamibacterales bacterium | reverse complement strand
GAAGTGCGAAAGCTTCCGCCCGAGATTCATCCCGTCGTGCAGGCGCTGTGGTGCGATCCCAAGTGCTTCCACGCAATGGCCGATCATCTCCTGGCATTGGAACGCGATCGAGAGGTCATTGCGGCGGTGGCTCCTCCTCGTGAGGTGCCTCTCGTTGTCATTTCGAGCGGCGATCAGCCTCCCGAACAGCTCGCGGTACATCAGCGCCTGGCGCACACGTCCGATGCCGGCCGCCATGTCGTCGCGCGCCGCAGCGCGCATTGGATCCAGTTCGACGAGCCTGAACTGGTCGTCGACGCCGTCAACGCGCTCGTCGACGCCGCACGCCGGCGCCAGCCGCCACGCTCGCACGCCACGTTCTCGGAAGGCGAGCGATGAGAGAATCTGACGTAAGCTTTGGTCTTCCGAAGGAGCGTTCATGCGCATTCCAGCTTTCGCCGTCATCGTCCTGTGTGCGACCGCGCTTCCGGCCGCGGCGCAGCCGTTCTCCACTGCCAAGAGCTCGCTGGCGGGATACAGCACCGCCACGATCACGCCGCAGAAGACCTGCGAAAGCCTGTCGTCGTTCAAGGGTGAGGGGATTACGGCGATTCAGGCGCGCGTCGTCGCCGCGACCGCCGACACGCCGCAGCATTGTCGCGTGGTGGGCAACATCGAGCCCGAAGTGGCGTTCGAGGTCAACCTGCCGGACCGCTGGAACCAGCGCTTCTACATGACCGGCAACGGCGGGCTGGCCGGCGACCCGGTGGACACGCCGAACAACGCCGATCGCACCGGCGCGTTGACCAACGGCTTCGTGCTGGCGCGCACGAACACGGGCCACGACGCCAGAAAAGAGCCCAGCGGGTCGTTCATTCTGAACAACCCCCAGAAGGCGATCGACTACGCGTATCGCGCCGTGCACGTGACCGCCGAGACCGCCAAGAAGATCGCCACGTCGTACTACTCGCAACCGATCACGTTCTCGTACTGGAACTCGTGTTCGAACGGCGGCCGTCAGGGTCTGCTCGAAGCGCAGCGCTATCCCGACGATTTCGACGGCATCGTCGCCAATGCGCCGTGGGTGGATCAGACCGGCTTCACCATGGGCGCGATGTGGAACCAGAAAGCGCTGACCGATGGGCCCGTGACGCCGGAGAAGCTGGCGCTCGTCGCACAGGCGGCGATGAACAAGTGCGATGAGATCGACGGGCTGAAGGACGGTCTGATCGACGATCCCCGCAAGTGCAGCTTCGACCCGACTCGCGACGTGAAGGCGTGCAGCAACGGCGCCGATGCGGCCGACTGCCTCATGCCGGCGCAGGCCGCTGCGGTGAAGAAGATCTACAGCGGCCCGACCAGCAACGGGAAACCGCTGTTCCCAGGCTACATGGTGGGCAGCGAGGCGCTCAACGCCGGACAGAACGGCCAGACGGCGAGCGGCTGGATGAACGCGATCGTGGCGGCGCAGCCGACTGCGAAGCCGGCCGACTTCAATCTCGCCGAGGGCGTCATGAAGTATCTGATTCTCGACCCGCCGCAGCCGGAGTACGACGCCATGAAGTTCGATTACGACAAGGATCCGGCACTCGTCGCGCGGTGGAGCAAGCTCGCCGATGCCAAGGACGCCGACCTCGCGAAGTTCCGCAAGAGCGGCGGGAAACTGATCATGACCTACGGGTGGGCCGATCAGATTCTGCAGCCGATGATGGGCGTGCACTACTACGAGGCGGTCGTCGCCAAGAACAAGGACGCGCGTGAGTTCGCGCGGTTGTTCATGATGCCGGGCGTGGCGCATTGCGGCGGTGGCGTCGGTCCGGATCGTCACGACGCCGTGACGGCGGTGATCGACTGGGTCGAGAAGGGCAAGGCGCCAGATCAGCTGCTCGTCAGCAAAGTCACCAATGCGCAGGTTGTCCGCACGCGTCCACTGTGCCCGTATCCGCAGGTCGCGCGCTACAAAGGGCAGGGCAGCATCGACGATGCCGCGAACTTCAGCTGCGTAGCGCCTCGCTAATGTAGTGTCCGGCTTGAGCCGGACGCTGTGGGGTCCGGCTTGAGCCGGACCTGCTCGGTTTTTAGCCGGCCCTGCTCGCGTCCATGTTCATCATCGAACTAATCTACAAGGTCGACCTGGTCACGATCGATGCGCACATGACGGCGCACGTCGAGTTCCTGACGAAGTACTACAACGCCGGCAATTTCCTGGTTTCAGGCCGCAAGATTCCGAGAGACGGCGGGATCATCGTCGCGGTCGGAACGAGTCGTCAGCAGATCGAAGCGATCGCCAAGGAGGATCCGTTTTACACGCATGGCCTCGCCGATGTCCGCATCGTCGAGTTCCGCGCCAGCCAGCGCGCGCACGACATTCAGAGGCGGATTGACGGCGATCGCGGTACCTCAGTCACCCGTTCCACGAAGCGCCGATCGGTTTGAACAATCACGCGCCGCGCGAGTGCGGCTGCCGCCGTATCACTGTGCGAATTCTGATCATCGGCGGCACGAAGTTCATCGGGCCGTACGTCGTGCGGGAGCTCGTCGGCCACGAGCACGACGTCACCGTCTTTCATCGCGGCCAGACGGAAGCGGACCTGCCATCGGCGGTTCGTCACGTTCACGATGCCAGCGCGTCGATCCCCGTGCTGTCGTTCCCACCTGACGCGCTCGACCCGATGCCGGACGTCGTGATTCACATGGTGCCGATGGGTGAGCGCGATGCCACGGCCGCGGTGGACACGTTTCGTGACAGGGCGCGTCGGCTCATCGCGCTGAGCAGCGGGGATGTCTATCGGGCCTACGGAAGATTCACCGGACTGGAAGCTGGCCCGATCGAACGTGGGTTGCTCGTCGAATCATCGCCGCTGCGATCCGTCATGTACCCGTATCGCAAACAGGCGCAGTCGTCCGGCGATTGGGTCTACTCGTACGAGAAGATTCTGGTCGAGCGCGTCATCGCGCAGGCGCCGCAGATCGAGACAGTGATCCTTCGTCTCCCGAAGGTGTACGGGCCGGGCGAGAACGCGGATCTGGCCACCGTGTACGGCTTCCGACATCAGCCGCAGTGGCGCTGGACGCACGGGTATGTCGAGAACGTCGCCCACGCGATCGCGCTTGCCGCGATTCATCCATCGGCGGCCGGCATCTACAACGTCGGTGAGGCGTACACCCCGACGATGGGGGAGCGCCTCGCGCTGTTACCGCCATCCGACGTTCCCCTGGCAACGATGCCGGCGAATTTCGAGCAGGACATCGTCTACGACACGACGCGAATTCGTCGAGAACTGGGCTTCGTCGAGACCGTGGATGACGCCGACGGATTGCGCCGGACGCTGGCGTCGAATCTGCCGAAATGAGCGATGGCTTGACATGTGACATGTTGTACGGTTACAAGATGTAACACATGAAACCGAATCCCCCGCGCGCGCGGATGCGCGCCGCGCTCAGCGACCTCGAGCACCACGTCATGCAGGCCGTCTGGGCCTCGGGCCCGTGCACGGTCGAAACGGTGCACCAGGCGGTCTCGCGCCACCGCGACCTCAAGGAGGTCACCGTGCGCACTGTGCTGCGCCGGCTCGAGCAGAAGGGACATCTTCAGCACGACGTCGTGGGTCGCGCCTACATCTATCGCGCGGTCGAGGCGCCACGCAGCCTTGCGGCGCGCGCCGTCCGCCACATTCTCGACCGCTTCTGCGACGGCTCCGTCGAAGAGCTGGTCAGCGGCCTCGTCGAGGGCAACGTACTCAGCGACGCCGAGCTCGAGGCGCTCGAAGCGAGCATCAAGGCCCGCAAGCGCGCCCGTGCGGCGGCGAGCCCGTCCCGAGCGACGTCGAGCGGCACGAAGAAAGGACGATGAACATGGAGATCCTCGCCGAATCGGCCGTCCGAGTCACCGTGCTGGCCCTCGGGGTTGCGCTGCTCCTGCGAATACTGCAGATCCGCTCGCCACGGGTCGCGCATGGTGCGTGGACGGTGGTCATCGTCGTCATGCTGGTGCTGCCGGCGGTTGTGGCGTGGGGACCGGAATTCGCCGTGCCGCTGCTGCCCTCACACAGCGCGAGCGCGCGCCTATCCGCTGACATCGCGGAACGAGGTGGCGCTCTTCGAGAAAACGCTGCGTCGGCTGCACTTCGAGCGACGCCTGCCAGTGAACGCCGGATCTCGTGGGCGCTCGTAGCGCTGGCTGCGTACGCTGCTGGAGTGGCTCTCTTGCTGCTGCGTCTCGCGATCGGCCTGCGGCACGCCCGCGCGATCCGCCGCGCTGCGGTCGTGGGGAGCGGACGCCTGACGCATCCGGCGTGCATCACACCGATGACGGTCGGTCTCCTGGCACCGGCGGTGATCTTGCCTGTGGACTGGGCGCGTTGGGACGACGCCGAGCTCGCGGCGGTCCTGGCGCACGAAGAGGAACACGTGCGCCGGCGCGATCCGCTGGTTGTGGCGGTCGCGCTCGTCAATCGCGCGATCTTCTGGTTCCATCCGCTGGCGTGGTGGCTGCCGCGGGAAGTGGCTCGGCTGTCCGAACAGGCCTGCGACGCCGTGGTGATCGCGCGCGGACACGACAGCGACGTGTATTCAGCGTGCCTGCTGCGATTTGCGAGACGTGCGAGCAATGCCGGTCGGCGACTCGCGCCGACGGCGATGGCGATGCCCGGAGCCGGGCTGCGAGACCGTCTCGGCAAACTCACACAACCGCCGACGGTGCGTCCGTCCCGCTCACGGCTGTTGTGCGGGGCGATTGCCTGTACGGCGCTCGTCGTCGTGTCGGCCGCGGCGGTGCCGACGGCTGCGCCGGCCCAGAGCGGCCAGGTGCCGGGCCGCGCCCAATCGTCGTGGCGCGTCGACACCTCGGAGCACTTCGAGATCGCTCACGCCAGCCTGCCGCCCGATCGCGTGCGCGACGCCATCCGCGACGCCGAAGCCGCCTACGAGCACGTGAGTGCGGCCCTCAAGTACGACATGCCGCGTCGTGTCTCGATCGTCCTCGTTTCTCGCGACGGCGAGATCGACGTCGCAACCACGACGGGGAGCGGCATTCCCACCGCAGACGGTACGACCAGTGCGCAGCGCATCGTGCTCTCACTGGAATCGCTCGACCGGCGCGATGGTCTGGTTGTCCACGAGCTGACGCATCAGTTCGCCTTCGACATCATCCCGGCGACCAGTCGGCTTTCGCCATTCCTCATCGAAGGGCTGGCGGAACACCAACGCGGGACCTGGAATGCGCAGGAGCTTCGGACGATCCGGAATGACGTGGCCGCTGGCGCCATTCCGTCGGTTGCCAGCCTCGGTCCGACCGATCGGCATTGGGCGCATGCGGTGTTCGACTTCGTCGCTGCGCAGGACGGTGCGGAAGGCGTCCGCCGGCTGCTGTTCGCGCTGCGCGCGAAGGAGACGCTGACACAGGCCGTGTCGATGGCCTTCGACGTCACGCCCGATCAGTTCGATCGGACGTTCCGCGGGTATGTGACGACGAGGTTCGGCCTCTAGTCAGAGCGCAGCGCGTTCACCGGATCCAGGCGGGCGGCTCGCCGGGCCGGCAGGTAGCTTGCCAGCGCGGTTGCGATCAGAACAACAGCAAGAACCCCCGCGTACGTTGGAGGATCGAGCGCGGTCACGCCGAACAGCAGCGACGACATCAGCCGCGTCAGTGCCACTGCCGCCGCCAGGCCGGCCGTCAATCCGATGCTGGCGAGAACGAATCCCTGAAGAACGACCCTCATCTCGAGTTCGCGCGGTGTCGCACCTAGCGCGAGGCGAATTCCGAGGTCCTTCGTCCTCTGGGACACGACATACGACAGCACGCCGTAGATGCCGATGAGTCCCAGGCCCAGCGCCATCGCGCCCGCGATGGCGAGCATCACCAGTGCGAATGATGTTCGGGCCAGCGACTCGTCATAGAAATCTTTCATCGTCCGGACCAGGAACACCGGCAGCGCCGGGTTCACGGAAGTGACGGCGTTCCGGATGGCGCTCACGAGACTTTGCGTGCCTGCCTGATCACTGCGGATGACGAGGTTGATTGCACGGGTGCCGTACGAGGGCGCGCCACCGAAGCTCTCCATGAACACCGGGAAATACACCATGCTCGGCGCCGTCTGATGCAGCGCGTCTTCGTGAACGTCCTGCACGACGCCGACGATTTCACGCCACACGGGAGTGCCGGGCACAGGCTCGCGAATGCGATGACCCAGCGCCGCTTCCGGAGATCGCCACACCTCGCGAGCGAAGTTCTCCGAGATGATGGCGACCCGCGTCGGGGCGTCGATGTCGTTCCACGTAATGTCCCGGCCGGCGATCACGCGTGTCCCGATCGCGCCGAAGTACCCAGGAGACACCGTTTTGAACCGGCGATTCGGCGGAGTCGTGCCGGCGGCATAGCCACGGCCTTCGACCAGAATGGCGCTGAGGCTGGTGAGATTCGCCTCCATCGGCAGCGCACTGGCGAAGCCAGCGGCGGTGACACCCGGGATGGCGGCGATCTTCTCGACGATCTCGTGTTGCATGCGGGTGGTGCGATCCAGTTCGCGTACTTGCTGCGCCGGGATCCAGATCCGCGCGGTTTGCACTGTGGCCGGATCGTCGAATCCCGGCTCGACGTTCCGCATCGCCTGGAACGTTCGGAACATCAGGCCAGCACTGACGAGCAGCACCAGCGCCAGCGCCACCTGCACGACGACGAGTGTGTTCCGGGTCCGCTGCCGTTCCCGGCTCGCGCTGCCTTCGCGGACGACATTGGGCATCGGCGACTGGTGACCCCGCGCGTGTTTGAACGCCGGAATCAGCCCGAACAGCAGACTCGACGCGAGCGAGATCACGATCGCGAACACGACGACACGAGGGTCGAGCGAGATCTCGTCGAGCCTGGGAAGGGTCGCCGGTGCCGTGGCGATCAGCACCGTCACGCCGAGATAAGCCAGTCCCACACCGAGCGCCCCGCCGGCAAGCGCGATCACGACGCTCTCGGTCAAGACGCTACGCGCGATCTGACGGCCACCGGAGCCGAGCGCCCTGCGCACGGCGAATTCCTGACGCCGACCCTCGGATCTGACCAGCATCAGGTTCGCGACGTTGGCGCACGCGATCAGCAACACGATCCCGGTCGTTCCCGTCAGGAACCACAGCATGTCGCCGATCCCGCCGACCACGTCGTCCTTTAATGGCTTCAGCCTCGGCGCAATCCTCCAGTTCTCCATCGCCGCGCGGTCCATTGGGCCGGACGGTATCGGCCAGGCGTTCAGCCACAGCGGCAGCATCCGTGCGACGTCGGCATTCGCCTCGGCGATCGTTGCACCCGGTTTGAGCCTGGCGAGCCCGCGCAGGCCGAAGTTGTCGATTTGGAGGCCGGCCCGGTTCACGCGCATCGGCAGAAGGATTTCAGGCTGAGGCTTCATGTCGAGGAAGCGGAAGCCTTCCGGCAGGACGCCGACAATCTCCGCTGGCCGGGAGTCGACGGCCAGCCGCCGTCCGACGATCGATCGATCGCCGCCGAAGCGCCGTTGCCAGTAACCGTACGTCAGGACCATCGTCTGCGGTGCTGGCGCCGCCGTCGTCGCGTCCTCCTCGGTGAACAGCCGGCCGAGCACCGGCCGCACGCCAAGTGCCTGCAGCACGTCATGCGTCGCAATGACGGCGGCGACCTGCTCGGGTTCGCCGCTGCCGGTGATCGTCGTGCCCCGGTCTGCGTACAGACCGAGGTACTGAAACACGCGGCCCTCGTCCCGATAGGTGAAGTACTGCGTTGGGGACATGGGCAAGTCGTCGATCTTGATACCCGGCGCGTCGTGGGCGAGGCTGACGAGTTGCTCGGCGTCAGGGTATGGCAACGGCTTGATCAGCACGCCATCGACGACGGCGAAGATCGCGGTGTTTGCGCCCAGACCGACCGCGAGCGTCATGACGACAGCTAGCGTGAACGAGCGGTGGCGGCCCAAGGCGCGGAGCGCGTATCGGAGATCGCGACCAAACGCTTCGACGGAGCCGATGGTGTTCATTGCCGAGGAAGGCGAGGCGCTGACTCGCCTGGATGACTACTTGAGCGAAAAGCGGTAGTTTCCTGAAACGTGCTTCACGTACAGCCCGCGTGTGCCGTCGACGATGAACTCCACGCCGAGGCCGTAGAGGCCCGTGAATTCCGTCTGGGACATCGCAATCAGGACCTGCTTGCCTCTGCCGTCCATGTCGCCAATGAGTTTGCCGTTTTCCACTGTGATGCGGACTGTGCGTCCCTGCGGCAGCTCCGAACCAACGATCTGCACGCTTCTCCAGAACGGTGGCTGCTCGATGTAGGTGCCGACGTAGCGTGACAGGATCTCGGGGGCGACCGCGACCTCGTTCTTCAAGGCATCGGACGCCTTGCCGACCCAGTGCCCCAGGCTTCGGCCCGCACCCTCGTTGCAGACCCATTCGAGCATTTCGGTGTCGGCGGCATACCTGGCGTCGACCTTGACGGTCCACGGCTTCGAGTACGACTCCGGATCCGAGAACGTCACTTCGACGTCCAGCGTCCCGAAGTTCGGGCGCCGGTAGCGTTCGACCACGCGCAGCTTCTCCGTGTGTGGATGGCCGTCGCGATCCAGCCACGTGCCCGCATGAAAGCCATTGCTTTCGACAATCAGCGTGTCGCCCTCCCATCGGCCGACTGAGTACCCCATCCATGCCGGGTTCGGTTCGCGCTCGAGCGAGCGGCCGTCCATCCAGATCTGGCGGTACGTGAGATCGGGATTCAACATGACGATGAGCTGCGGCGTTTGAACGATGCGCACCATCTCGGATCCCGTGCTGTCGCCGGAGGTGGCATAGGCGGGGCCGAGCGGCAGACAACGCACCTGCATCCCGTCCTTGCCGAGATCCTCGCGCCGCTGTTCGACACGCTCGCGCGCCCACGGCAGAATCTCTGCCGGCGCGAGGTCCGCGGCGATGTTCCGCGCGTACTTCGGGGAGTTCTTCGTCCACAATCCCGACAAATCGGGCTTGCCATCCGCCGCGCGGGGCGGCGGCGCCGTCAGATTCGGTTTGCCATCTGGCGTGCGTGGCATGCCAGGCGTCGGGTGCTGCAACCACTGCGCCGTGAGCGGTGCGCTCAGCGCAATCGTGAGGACGGCGACAAGACGTGCCTTCATGATTCCACCCTACGTGATTGAGCGGATTGTGCCACACACCCCGAGTGTTCTGGTGAACCGTCTCAACGGTTCACACCTTCGAGAATCCAGATGTTGCCGGAGGCTTCCCTGATCGGCAGGATCACGCGGTCGCTGGACATGGCGACGCCGAGTTGCACCATCCGCGGTGGGATCATGCGCGCCGGGCTGTCGAATTGCGTGACGGGGAACGGCTCGCCGACGGCTCTCCGTTCGACTGGATCGAAGCGCTTTGCCCACAAGTTCAGGAACCCACCGCGAGTTGAGAGGAAGTACACCAGCCGACCGTCGGGCGACCAGCGGGGACGATCGTCGTAGGTATCACCTTCGGTGATCTTGATCGGTGTGCCGCCCGCGAGCGGGACGGCGTGAATCGCCGACCTCCCCGGACCCGTCAGGCCGACGTACGCTACCCACTGGCCGTCGGTGGAGAACCGCGCTTTCCAGAGGTTGCTGTGCGCATCGGTTGCGATCACGCGCACCTCGTCATTGTGTCCGTCGGCGCGCACGAGCGCCAATTGGTAGCGACCGCCGGCGCGCTGCTGCAGTGCGGCGAGGAGCCAGGCGCCATCGAGAGACCAATCCAGCAGACGGTCGATCGGTGCCGGCGTGTGCAGCCGTTGCTCGCTCCCTCCAGCCGACGGAATCGTGAGGACTTCGCGGTCGCTGTCCGCACTGCCTTCGTCGCCGGCCACTGTCCGCAGATACACGATGTTCCGATCGTCGAATGACCAGATTGGACTGGCGCGGCGATATCGGTTGTCGCCAATGAGCAGCGTGTCGCGGCCGTCGATGAGCGACCGTACCCACAGCTCCTGTTTGTCGCCGCGTTCCGTTTCGTACAACAGGCGCGTTCCGGCGCGCGACAGCACCGGCGCGAGCGCGTCCATGGTGGCGCCGGTAATCGGTTCACCGGGATCCAGGAGACGGCCAGCGGCTGGATCGAACCGGAAGGCCCACAGCCGGATGCGTTCGTCGCGAACCGACAACGCGATCTTCCGGCCGTCGGCGGTGAGCGAGATGCCGTCGTTGAGACCGGCCGACGTCGTCAGCCGAGCCGGGCCGCTGCGCCATTCGAGCGTGGCGGGATCCACGCCGACTCGCCACACGTTCCGCACGCCGCGCGATGTCCCCTCGAAGTACAAGGCGTCGCCTTCGGGCGACCAGACGAAGGGCAGTGGCAGATCCTCGTTGTCGGTAAAGCGCACCCCCATCTCGGCGAAACGTCTCCGGACCTCGTTGGTCATCGTCGACTTCACCGCGCCGGTCCCGTTCACCGGGACCGTCCAGAAGGTCAGGCCTTCCTGAAGATGAAGGCCCCAGATCGAGACCCGTCGGGAGTCGGGATGCCAGGCCGCGCTGAACGTCGCCACTTGTGACAGGAAGCTCGCCACGATCTGTCGGGGCGGCTCGCTGTTGCGCCCGATGACGTAGAGCTCGCGTGACGTGAGCGCGCGGCCCTGGAAGTTGGAGCGCTGAAACAGGATTTGCTTTCCATCCGGCGACCAGTGTGGATGGTAACCAAACGACGCGATCTGCTGCTCGGCGCCGCCAAGCGCCGGTGCGACGAACAGCCCGCCGCCGGCGCGCTCGGATCGAAACACCAGGCGCCCATCCGACGACCAGTCGGGTTGCCAATCGTGCTCCGCGGCCTTGGTGACCTGAACCGGGTCGCCGCCTTCGACCGTTTGCACCCAGATGTCGAGATTGCCGGTGCGGTCGGAGCTGAAGGCGACCATTCGGCCGTCGGGCGACCAGGTGGGCTCGCCTTGCAGTCCTGGCGAGAACGTCAATTGCCAGATCGAGCCAGGCGGCGACGGCTGGCGAGCGCCGCTCCGTTTCGCGCCAACGGTGTACGCGGCGCCGAGCGTGGCCGCGAGTGCAGCGACAGCCGCGGTCGCTCGCCACCATCGTGTCGATTTGCCCCCGATCGCGGGTGCCGCGCCGGTGTCTCGTTCGATCGAAGGTTCGTGATCACTCGCGATCTGAACGGCGCTCCGGACTTCCTCCGGGGGCGCGGCGCCGCTCTCCTCGATATCTCCCGTAAATTGATACCCCCGGCCAGGAATTGTCGCGATCCAACGATTCACCCCACGGCCTGCCTCGCCGTCTCTCGACTGCGCTCGGGACGGCCCTGAGCTGGTCGAAGGGCCGAAGCCCTTGGGCGAAGCCGCGCCTGCCTCGCCGAAGCCCTTGGGCGAAGGCGGGCCATCGTCGAGCACTTTGCGCAGTGTCGAAATGTGCCTGGCGATGTTGTTCTCCTCGACCACCGTGCCACGCCAGATCTCACGGACGAGATCATCTTTTTCGACCACTTTGCCGCGATGCCGCAGGAGCAGCACGAGGATGTCGAACACCTTGGGGGTGAGTGGTACGGGGAGGCCGTCGCGCGTGAGCTGCCGTTTCGCGACCTCGACGCGGAACGGGCCGAACGCGTAGCGGGCCGTCATGGCAGACGCATCCTAACGCAAAGGCGGAACTCCCGGAAATCCTTGGGTCCGAAAGATTTTCGGCGGCTCGTACAACTGTTTTCAGCTTTTTTCACCCCGCCGCCTAGATTCAGAAATGCGCCTCCGCCAGAATCCCGACCCTCCGGAGTGTCGGGAAGTGGAGGATCCGTGATGACGCCCAGCAATCGCCTGGTAGCCGGTGTGCTCGTGTCCCTGCTCCTCTCCGCGTCTGCGTCCGCTCAGGCGGTGTCGACAGCCTCGATCGGCGGCACCGTCCGCGATACGAGCGGCGGTGTGCTGCCTGGCGTCGCCGTCACGGCCACGCAAACCGCGACGGGTGTGACCCGCTCGGTGGTGACTGATGAGAACGGCGCCTACTTGCTGACCGCCTTGGCTGTTGGGCCGTACCGCCTCGAGTTCTCACTCTCCGGATTCCGCACTTACGTTCAGACCGGACTCGTGCTGCAGGTCAATACGAATCCGACCGTCAACGCGTCACTGCAGCTTGGCGATGTCGCCGAGACGATTCAGGTCGTGGCGCAGACGCCGCTGGTCGAGACACGAACCTCCGGTATTGGCATGGTGGTCGAGAACGAGCGCATCGAGGAGCTGCCCCTCAACGGCCGGCAGACGCTCGACTTGGTCTACCTGACCGGGATGGCAGCGCCGGGTGGCACATTGAGCGGCGGGCGTAGCGGTGTCGCAAGCCCGGGATCTCCCGGCACGATCGCGGTCGCGGGCGGGCTGGCCAACGGCACTTCCTACCTGCTCGACGGCAGCAACCACAACGATCCGTACAACAGTGGGGCCATGCCGTTCCCGTTCCCCGAGGCGCTGCAAGAGTTCAAGGTAGAGACGAGCGCGCTCGCGGCGCAGTACGGCTACCACTCGGCGGCCGTCGTCAACGCGGTAACGCGCTCGGGCACGAACGTGATCCACGGCAGCGGGTTCGAGTTCCTGCGCGACGATTCGATGAACGCGCACGATCCGTTCGCCGCGATTGGACCCGATGGCAAGCGTCGGAGCGACGGGTTGAATCGCAACCAATTCGGCGGCTCGTTCGGCGGACCGATCGCCCGTGACCGGTTGTTCTACTTCGCCGCCTATCAGCGCACCCGCGTGCGTCGCGTCCCGACCTCGAGCTTCCAGTTCGTTCCGACGGCGGCGATGCTGGCGGGCGATTTCACGACATTCAACTCGGCGCAATGTCAAGCGAACCGGCAGCCGCCCGACCTGCGCGCACCGTTCGTGGGCAACCGTGTCGATCCGGCGTTGTTTTCACCTGCGTCGTTGAAACTCGTCAGCCTGCTCGATGCGACTCCGCAAGATGCGTGTGGTCGGGTCCCGTTCGATCGCGTCGACAACAACGACGAACACCTGTTCACGGGCAAGGTCGATTACAGCACCGGAGGCAAGCACACCATCTTCGCCCGCCTGCAGTATCAGAAGTACGACTCCCCGACGGATTACGACGGGAAGACCCCGATGTCATTCAGCACGTCGGCGTTCCAAAATCGTGTCTCTTCGCTGGCGGTCGGCGACACCATGCTGTTGAGCAACAACACGATCAACGCCTTCCACGCGACCTACAACCGCGGTGATTTCGCGAAGGCGTACACGCCGCTGTTCGACTATTCGGATCTCGGCGTGCGAGCAACGGCGGCCTTGCCGGACTACATGCGCTTGAGTGTGACCGGCGGGTTCAGCATCGATCCGCCGGGAGCGCTGCCCACCCTGACCCCGACGTGGACCTACGAGTTCGCCGATGACTTCACCACCATCCGCGGCTCGCATCAGTTGGGATTCGGCGTGGACTACATTCACAACAAGTACGAGTCGACGTCCCAGTTGCAGGCGGGCGGGAACACCACGTTCACGGGCCAGTCCACCGGCCTGGGAATGGCCGACTTCCTGCTTGGACGGGCAGCCTCGTTTACCGCCGGAACGCCAACCGGTGTCCATGTCTCGAATCACTATCTCGGGATCTACGCACAGGACAGCTGGCGCGTGTCATCCAAGCTCACGGTGAACGCCGGTCTGCGCTGGGACCCGTACTTTCCGGTGTACGGCCACGACAGCCGGTTGACGCGATTCGATCTGGATCGATTCAACCGGGGCCTGCATAGCACGGTGTTCCCGAATGCGCCTGCCGGTCTCGTGTTTCCTGGTGACGACGCGATGCCGGGGAATTCGCTGGCGCACAATCAGCTGTGGCATTTCGGACCGCGTCTGAGTGCGATCGTCGATCCCGCCGGCGCCGGCCGCGAAACGATTCGCGCGTCGTATGGACGGCTCTACGACCTGCCGCATCTGCAGATGTTCTCGGGGCAGGCGCAGATGGCGCCGTGGGGCAATTCAACAACCGTCACGAACATGCCCCAAGGGTGGGACAACCCGTGGGTCGCGGTGCCAGGCGGCGATCCGATTCCGGCGGCGCTCAATGGACCGAACGCGAGCTCGGTGTTTCCGCTCTTCTCCAATTACGCGAGCTGGCCGCTCGACCTGCCGCCCACGACCACCGATCAGTGGAACGTCAGCTATCAACGCCAGATCGCGGCGAACTGGATGGTGTCGGCGAACTATCTCGGGAATATCATCGATCACATCTGGTATTCGACGCAGATCAACCCGGCCGTCTTCGGGCCAGGCGCCACACCGGCCAACACGAATCAACGGCGCGTGCTCTTCCAGCAGAATCCAATCGAGGGGCAGTACTACGCGAGCGTCCAGGAAGTGAAGCCGGACGGGAGCTCGCGGTACGACGCGCTGATGCTGCAGGTGCAGCGCCGAGGCAGCGGCTTGTCAGTGCAAGGCAACTACACCTTCTCGCGCTGCGAAACGGATCGATGGAACACGTCGCCTGGAGTCGACGGGTTGTCAATCATGGTTCCGGATCATCCCGAGCTCGATCGCGCGCGGTGCCAGAACTCACCTAATCACAACGTCAGCTCGTCGATCGTCTATCAGATCCCCGATGCCGGAAACGGCGTCGTACGCGCCCTCACCGGTGGGTGGCAGGTGTCCGGGATCCTCAGTGCCCGATCGGGCGCGTACTACACGGTCAACAGCGGCACCGACGTCGCGCTGATCGGCCAGTGCTGCGGCACGATCGGCTCGCCCTTTCAGCGCGCGAATCAAGTGATCGACGATCCCTTCATGCCAAACCGCTCGTATGCGCAGTGGCTGAACCCGAACGCGTTCCAGAGCGCCGCTGGCGGAGCGTTCGGCACCATGCCGCTCGACGCCATTCAGGCCGTTCCCCGCTGGAACATCGACATGGCGCTGTCCCGGTCCTTCAAGTTGGGCGGCGACCGGCAGATCCAGCTCCGCGCTGAAGGTTTCAACGTGCTCAACACGGTGACGCCGGGCAACCCGCAGACCACCCTGGGCACTTCGGACTTCGGAAAGGTCATATCGCTGGCAGGGGGGACGGCGCCGCGCGTGATTCAGCTCGGTGCCAAGTATTCGTTTTGAGAAAGAGGCCTGAAATGACGGTTATGCCGCTGAGGCATAAAGGGTTTGATGCTTGAATTGGTGGTCTCAGGCGTGCGACTCTGACATGCCAGGCTGTCGCGGCACGGCGCTGCCGTTCGCACGGACGACCGATATGACCTTGCGCTCTGTACGGCTGCTCTCGCTCGGCTGTGCTTTTGGCCTCTGGATGGTGGTGTCGACCGGCTCGCTGAACGGACAGTCCTCGCCATCCAAGCCGGCGCCTGCATCGGCCGCCGGCGCGCCCGCTGCGTCCGCCGTTCCGGCGCGCAATGCTGCGACCACATCAGCCGAACAGCCGCGGGCGCTGCTGGACAAGTACTGCGTCACCTGCCACAGCGATCGACTGAAGACCGCGAACCTCTCATTACAAGGTCTCGATCTGACGAACGTCGCCGGTCACGCCGAGCTCTGGGAGAAAGTGGTTCGCAAGCTGCGCGCCGGCGTGATGCCGCCGCCAGACATGCCGCGGCCGGCGCTGGCGGAGTACGAGGGATTGCGCGACTTCCTCGAAGGCGAGATCGATCGCGCCGCCGCGGCCACGCCGAATCCGGGGTCGGTGGTGCTCCATCGGCTGAATCGAGCGGAGTACGCGAACGCCATTCGCGATCTGCTCGAGCTGCGCGTCGATGCCGCATCGCTGTTGCCGCCGGACGATTCCGCCAATGGCTTCGACAACATTGCCGGATCGTTGACGCTCTCGCCGACGCTGCTCGAGTCCTATTCGACTGCGGCGGCGCGCGTCGCACGCATGGCGGTGGGCTATTGGAAATCGCCGACCGAAGCGACGTATCTCGCCGCGAGCGACGCGTCGCAGAACCATCGCCTCGAGGGCATGCCCTTCGGCACGCGCGGCGGCATCGTGGCGCGGCACGATTTTCCGGCCGATGGCGAGTACAAGTTCTCGATTCAAAACTTCGGGATCGGCAGCTTCGTTCCCAACGAGCAGCTAGCGCTCATCATCGACGGCGAGCGTGCGCACGTGTGGCCGTACCGCGGCGTGGGTTTGAACGTTGGCATGACGGCGGAGGCCGACGGGACGCTCGAAGTCACGGTGCCCGTACGGGCGGGCTCGCGCGTCGTTGGTGCCACGTTCCTGGCGACCAACTATCGGCCAAGTCTCGACATCATCCGTCACTACGATCGCCAGTCGCTCGAGAACAACAGCATCCCGCAGCTGCAGTACTACCCGGCGATCGGGTTCGTCCGCATTCAGGGCCCGTTCAACGCGCAGCGTCCTCACGACTCGGCGAGCCGCCGGAAGATCTTTTCGTGTCGTCCCGCCTCCGCCACGGCGTCCACGGCCAAGGCCAAGCCGTCGACCGCTCTCGACGAAGAGCCTTGTGCGCGGCAGATTCTGGCGACGCTCGCGCGCCGAGCCTACCGTCGTCCACCGACAGCGAGGGAAGTCACGGCCTTGATGACGTTCTTCGCCGAGGGCCGGAAAGGAGCGACGTTCGAGGACGGGATCGAATACGGGTTGCGCTTGCTGCTCGCGAGCCCGCAGTTTCTCGTGCGAGGGGAACGCGAGCCCGCGACGGTCCGCGCAGGCCAGGCGTACCGCATTACCGATCTCGAGCTGGCCTCGCGCCTGTCGTTCTTCCTCTGGAGCAGCATTCCGGACGACGAGCTGATCACGGTGGCAGCGCAAGGGCGGCTCACTCAGCCGGTCGTGCTCGCGCAGCAGGTGCGGCGGATGCTCAAGGACCCGCGATCAGAGGCGCTCGTCACGAACTTCGGCCAGCAGCTGCTGTATCTTCGGAACCTGCCGGCGACGTCCCCTGACGGCATCTTCTATCCGAACTGGGACGACGAGTTGCGGCAAGGCTTCAGGCGCGAGTCGGAGCTGTTCTTCGACAGCATTATGCGGGAAGACCGCAGCATCCTCGACCTGTTGACGGCTGACTACACCTTCGTCAACGAGCGTCTGGCGAGGCATTACGGCATTCCGAATGTCTACGGATCGCGCTTCCGCCGGGTCTCGCTGCCAGCGGACATGGATGCGCGCCGCGGCTTGCTCGGCAAGGGCAGCTTCCTGTCGGTGACGTGGACGCAGAACTTCCGCAGCTCGCCGGTCAAACGCGGCGTGTGGGTGCTCGAGAACATCCTCGGGACGCCGCCGCCGGAGCCGCCGCCGAACGTGCCCGCGCTCGAGGAGACGAAGAGCGACGATGGCAAGGCGTTGACGCTGCGCGATCAGATGACGCGTCATCGCGCCGCGCCCACCTGCGCGGGCTGCCATAAGATCATGGACCCGATCGGATTCGCGCTCGAGCCGTTCGACGCCGACGCCAGCTGGCGCACGAAGCAGGGCGGTGAGGGCGGCGTGCCGATCGATGCGAAAGTGACGCTGTTCGACGGGCAGCAGGTCGATGGTCCCGTGGCGCTGCGAACGGCACTGCTGCGCTATTCACCGCAGTTCGTGCGCATGTTCGTCGAGAAGATGATGACGTATGCGGTCGGACGCGGCGTCGAATACACCGACATGCCGACGATCCGCGCCATCACGCGCGACGTCGCGAAGGACGACAACAGGTTTTCGGCGATCGTGCTGGGAGTCGTGAAAAGCAGCCAGTTTCAGATGAGAATGAAGAGCCCTGAAACGGCCGTGAGTACGAATTGAGGAGCGCCATGTTTCTGACCCGGAGACATATCCCACGGCGGACGTTCCTTCGCGGCGCTGGTGTGACCTTAGCGCTGCCGCTGCTCGAATCGATGGTGCCTGCGCTGACGCCGGCACGCGCGACCGCGGCATCACCGGTGCGCCGGTTCGTCGGGATCTGGCACCCGCACGGCGCCGCGCCCGGCTACTGGAGTCCGCTCCAGGAGGGCAAGAACTTCGAGTTCTCGTTCATCACCAAGCCGCTGGAGGCGTTTCGCAATCGCGTTGTCCTGATCAGCGGGCTCGATATGCCCGAGGCGATGGCGACCACTGAGGAGCCAGGCGGCGACCACGCGCGCGGCGCCGTGCTCCTCTCCGGTGCGCGTCCGCGACGGAATGCCGTCAGCCCGTTCCTGGGCGTGACGATCGATCAGCTCATCGCCAGCAAGTACGGTCGGGACAACATCCTGGCGTCGCTGCAGCTGGGGGTCGAGGACACCGGCAACTTCGGGAATTGCAACTGGGGCTACAGCTGCGCCTACACCAACTCGATTTCCTGGACGTCGGCGACGAGTCCGCTGCCGACGCAGGTGAACCCGCGGGTGGTATTCGAACGGCTGTTCGGCGATGGCACGAGCCCCGAAGAGCGGCTGCGCGATCGCCAGCGGAGCGCGAGCATCCTCGATGCGGTTGTCGGACAGCTGGGCGCGTTCAAGACCGGTCTCGGCGCCGGCGACAAGGCGCGTGTCGACACCTACGTCGAGAACATCCGCGAGCTCGAACGGCGCATCACGATTGCGATGGAGAACGCGGTGAAGGAACCGGAAGGTGACGTGCCGTTCGGTCTGCCGCAGAACAAGCACGATCACTTCCGGCTGATGTACGACCTGATGGCGCTGGCGTTCGAGGGCGACATCACGCGATCGATCACGTTCATGCTCGGGCGCGACCTGAGCGGCGCCAGCTTCCCGGAGTCGGGCTACACCGGCGGCTGGCACGGCACGTCGCACCACGGCGACAAGCCGGAGAACATCGCCAACTACTCCAAGGTCAATCGCTATCACGTGCAGAACCTGGCGTACTTCGTCGACAAGTTGAGCAAGATCCCGGACGGCGACGGTACGGTGCTCGATCACGTGCTGATCTACAAGGGCAGCAACATGGGCAACTCGCACCGGCATGCGCACGAAAAAGTGCCGGTGATTCTCGTCGGCGGCATCGACGGCACGTTCAAGGGCAATCGCCATCTGGTGTTCCCTGACAACACGCAGCGCACCTCGAACATGCTCGTCAGCCTCTTGCACCTGTACGGCATCGACAGTTGGATGACGCCGGACGGCAAGCAGATGACCGACAAGCTGGGGACGAGCACGGGGCGGATGCAGCCGTTAGAGATCGTCTGATGAAGCGAGGCCTTCTGCTCGTTGGCGCCGTGGTGACGCTCGCCGGAGCGCCACTCGCGGCACAACTGTCTCCCCGGGCGACCAGGCCGCAGGTCGTGCCGCCGCAGGGTCCCGTGCGACAGGTGATCTTCAAACGGTGCACCAACTGCCACGGCATCGACGACTACGCCTACAACGCGCTCGATCGCGCCAAGTGGGACGATCTGATCACGGCGAAACACCGCGATCTCGACGTGCCACTGCCTGTGTCCGAGCGCGCCCTGTTGCTCGATTGGCTCGCGATGCGGTTTGGACCGACCACCAAGCCGTTCCCGCGTGCCTACGTCGCGCAGGAAGTCACCACGTTCTTCACCGACGGGGAAGCCGAGGCGCTGCTGAAGCGGTCGTGCACGTCATGTCATGGGATCGATCGCGTGAACAACGCCCGCTTCAGTCCCGAACGATGGCGTGTGGTGGCAGTGGACATGCGCGAGCGCGGTGCCAAGCTGGAAGACGAGGAACTCGAGCGGCTGGCCGAGTGGCTGGGCCGCACCAAGGGCACCAATGACAGCGACCGGCAATAGGTCCTTGGTGCTTGGTGCTTGGGCCTTGGTCCGTGCTTGGTCCGTGGTCCGTCCTTGGTCCGTGGTCCTTGGTCCGGTGCTGATCAGCGCAGCGATTGTGTCTGGCGAGGATGCCGCGCTCAACCTGCGCGCCTCGGTGATCGGTGGCGCGGCGCCACGCGATCCGCTGACGATCGAACTGTATCGATGGTCGACCGATGCCGAGCGCGCGCCGTTGCTCACGGCTGTTTCGGCGCCCCCTCCGGCTCCGGCGGCAGCTGCGGCCCCCGCCGGCGGCCGCGCCGGCCGCGGCGGCCGTGGCAGGGGCGCGACGGCGGCGCCGCCGCTGAGTCCACTCGCTCGCCTCACCGCGTCGGTGAAAGCAGCGCCGACGCTCGGCTACATCTGGAGTGGCGGCCCGACGGGTTACTCGATCAAGTACGCCTGGCATGCGGCCTCGGGCGATGGAGGCGAGCGGATCGTGCTCATCACCGACCGCCGGATCGGCGCAAACCAGCCGCTGTGGCCGACGGCGGCCGCGGCGCCCGCCGATGCCGAGTTCACCGTTCTCGAGATGCGCCTCGATGGTAAAGGCAACGGCGAAGGAAAGACGTCGCTCGGGACCGGCGTGGTCATCGATTCGGCCGTGAAGACGCTGGCCATCGACGGCTACTCCACGGCTCCGGCGCAACTCAAGGTCACACGATGACGCGAATCACATCTTTCTGTGTGTTGTGTCTGCTCGCGGGCGTGGCGCTTGCGCACGCGGCGACGAGTGACGTCGCTGATGCCGCAATGCAAGGGAATCGCGAGGCGGTGCGGGCCGCGATTGCGCGCAAGGCCGATGTCAACGTGCCACAGATCGACGGCACGACCGCACTCCACTGGGCGGCGGAGCGCGACGACCTCGACATGGCCGATCTGCTGATCCGCGCCGGGGCGCGCCTCACCGTCAAGACGAGA
>DASRJR010000090.1:0-15861 GCA_035649395.1 Vicinamibacterales bacterium | reverse complement strand
ATCGTGGGACCGACCGGCGCCGGCAAGACGACGCTCGCCAGCTTGATTCCCCGCTTCTACGACCCGCTGCAGGGTCGCATCCTGATTCACGACCGCGACATCCGTCAGCTGACGCTCACATCGCTGCGCGATCACATCAGCATCGTGCCGCAGGAGCCGCTGCTGTTTGCCGGCACGATCGCCGACAACGTCCGCTACGGCCGCCTCGACGCATCGATGGACGAGGTGATCGCGGCGGCGCAGGCCGCCAACGCCCACGACTTCATCGCTCGACTCGCCGCCGGGTACGAGACACAGATCGGCGAACGAGGCGTGCGCCTCTCGGGCGGCGAGCGCCAGCGCCTCTGTATCGCTCGCGCGTTCCTCAAGCAGGCACCGATCCTCATCCTCGACGAGCCGACCGCCTCGATCGACTCGCGCACCGAAGCGGTGATTCTCGACGCGCTCGACCGCCTCATGCTCGGGCGTACCACGTTCATGATCGCCCACCGCCTCTCGACCGTTCGACACGCCGATCTGATTCTCGCGATGGATCACGGCGTCGTCGTCGAACAGGGGACGCATGACGAGCTGCTCCGGCGTGGCGGCCTGTATGCCCAACTGCACGACGCGCAAACCCGGCGCCTCGAGCGAAAGCGCGCGGCCATCGTCGCCGTCGCAGGAGAGCCCGCATGACGCGCGCGCCGATTGTCGTGCTCGGCGCCATGACGCGCTACCCGGTCTCGGGAATCGTCTGGTTGACGATGCAGTACGTCCTCGGGTTCAGCCGGTTGGGCTACGACTGCTACTACGTGGAGTGCCACGGCGGCACACCGCGGGCGTTCGTCGAGAACGGCGACGACGGCGCGGCGGGAGCCGCGGCTTTTCTGGCCGATCTGATGGCGCGCTTCGACCGGTCGGATCGATGGGCCTTCCACGCCAGCCGCGGCAGCGGCCAGTGCTACGGGATGTCCGAATCGCAGTTGATGCGGCTGTATGACTCGGCGGCGCTGATCGTCAATTTGCACGGCGCCACCGTGCCGCAGCCCGAGCACGCGGCAACGGGACGCCTCGTGTATGTCGGCACCGACCCCGTGCTGATCGAGATGCAGCTGCATCAGGGATCGCGTGAGGCGATCGAGCTGCTCGAACCTCATGCCGCCCTCTTCACGTGGGCCGGCAATTACGGACAGGCCGACTGCAAGCTGCCGACGTCGCCCAGATTCCAATTCCAACCCACGCGTCAGCCGTTGCTCCTCGATCTCTGGAACGACGAGTCTCGCGTCACGTGCGGGCGGTTCACGACCATCGGCGGCTGGCGCCAGTTGTGGCGCGAGCTCGAGATCGACGGCGAAACCTATCACTGGAGCAAGCACTACGAGTTCATGAAGTTCCTGGCGCTGCCGGCGCGATCGGACGAGACCTTCGAGCTCGCCTTGACGAGCTACGACGACTCGGATCGCGAACTGCTCGAGGGGCACGGGTGGAAGGTTCGGGACGCCACGCCGCTCTCGGCCGATCTCGATCTCTACCGCAGCTATATCTGCGAGTCGCGCGCCGAGTTCACCGTCGCCAAGGACCAGAACGTGCGCCTTCGAACCGGATGGTTTGGCGATCGAAGCGCAGCGTATCTCGCCGCGGGCAAACCTGTCGTGACCCAGCAGACCGGATTCGGCTCGAGCCTGCCGACCGGCGATGGACTCTTCGGGTTCACGACCGTCGACGAAGCCGCGACGGCGGTCGATGCGATCGCCTCCGATTACGAGCACCACGCCGCCGCGGCGCGAGACATCGCCGCCGGGTACTTCGATCACCGCGTGGTCCTTCCGTCCTTGCTCAGTGCGTGTGGAGCGTGACCCATGGATTCAAGCACCCGACGACCGGCACCTGATGCGAGGGCGATGAGGACGCCGCCGGAACCGGAAACGGTCACGACGTCACTCTTCCCCGCGGAACGGTCGAATGGCGGCGCGCTCAGGCGTCGTCAACGGCAACGCGGGCTCAGCACTACGGGCACGTTCACCGCAATCGCGCCAGCCACGGTCGAGATGGTGACGGCGACGCCTGCCCTGTCGTCGCAGACGGCTGTGGATGCGATCCGCATCACCGCGTTCCACGCGCTCGAGCGAACGGTGCAGCATGTGAACTCCGCCACCATCGGAGTCGTCGGGCTGCACGCACCGGCGTTGGCCGAGTGGCTGCGCCGCACCGGACGCACCGCCGAGCCCGTGACGGTGCAGGGCACGCACGCCGATTCGAGCGCGCTCGCGTCGCGGCGGTCGAAGTGGCCGGCGATCGTCGCCGTCGACTGCATCGAGTACGCACCGGACCCGGCGAAGTTCCTTCGCGAATTGAAGCGAGCGTTGAATCCGGAGGGACGGCTCGTGGCCGTCGTTCCGAACCTGACGCACGCGAGCAGCCGCCTGGCCATGCTGCGCGGGCACAACCCGCTGCGGAGGACCAGCGCCGGCGCGCCACGGCATGCGTTCACGGCCTCGGAGATCGAAGGGCTGTTGGACGACGTCGGTTTTGCGGTGCTCGGCATCGAACGCGAGCTCGACCGGGTCGAGATCCTTCAAGACATCGGCGCGGGAGTTCCGGAGGCGGTGCTCGCCGTGCTCGCCGACGATGTCGATGCCTTGACCACCCATTTCGCAATTCTGGCGGGGCCGCATGGCGCCTCGACGACCCGATTCCTCCACCGGCGTGTTCGCGAGCTCGCGGCCGAACGAGACGCCAGTGCACGTGCACTCGATCAGCTCGTTCGGCGAGTCACGCTGCTCGAAGCGCGTCAGGGCGATCGAGTGGAGACCGTTCCTTCACCAAGCACGGCGTTGACGCCGTCATCGCTCGGCGAGACGCCGCGCCCTTCGGACCACAAGACGATCGCCGACGTGATGGGCGCCATCACCCGCGTCGAAGAGGAGTTGCGCCACACGAACTCGCGCGTGTCCGCCCGCGACGAGGCCGATACCACGCGCGACGAGGCGCTTCGACACGCCAGTGAGCCGCTTCGAGCCGCGGTCGGCGAGCTGAAGTCGGCGATCGCACAGATCGAGAAGGCGCGTTACCGCAGGCTCGTCGCGCGCGCGTGCCAGATCGTCAATCGTGACGTCGCACGCGGGTCGATCGTGGCCGTGATCTCTCGCGGAGACCACGAGTTGCTCGCCTTCGATCGGCGTCATGGCTGGCACTTTCCGCAGACCGCGGACGGCGTCTACGCCGGCCATCATCCCGCCGACAGCACGGAGGCGATCGCGCATCTCGAGCAGCTGCGCGCGAAGGGCGCGCGGTACCTGCTCATTCCACGAACCGCCTTCTGGTGGCTCGACCACTATCGCGAGTTCAACGAGCACCTGCTTCGACGCTATCGTTGCGTGCATCGCGACGATCGCAGCTGCGCGCTGTTCGCCCTCGGGAAGTCAGCCGGTTCCAAGCGGCCCATCACGCCACCGCCCTCTCGGGTCGTGAGACGGCGTCCCCGGAGGGCGAGATGACGGTATCGGTCGACGCCGCGCTGGAGCGACTGCATCGCTTCAATCCGTGGTTCCAGCCCGGGCCCGAGCGTTCGGATCGCACCACCGCCGGCGTGACCGGCGTCCGCGTGACCGGATACGTCTCGGACGAAAGCGGATGGGGTGCGGCCGGCCGGGGCTATGTGCGCGCGCTGCAACGGCTGGACGTCCCGATGACGGTGCACGACGTGTCAGCGCTGACGACGAATCGGTCCGAGGATCGCAGTCTGCGCGTGACGGCGTCCGCGATCGACACCGACGTCAATCTCGTGTGCGTCGACGCCGGACAGCACTTCGCCCTGCTGTCACACGTCGGCGAGTCGTTCTTCGAGGGGCACTACAACATCGGTGCCTGGGCCTGGGAGCTGCCGCGGTTCCCCGACGCGTGGTACGACCGTTTCGCCTATTACGACGAAATCTGGGTCGGCACATCGTTCATCGCCTCGGCGCTCGCACCGATCGCGCCGGTGCCGATCGTGCGTGTCCCTCCGGTGATCAGCCTGCCGAGCGCCTCGCGCACTCGCGGTCGCCAGCGCCTGGGCGCCCAGCAGCGTGAGTTCATCTTCACGTTCGTCTTCGACGTCCACAGCCATCTGCCACGAAAGAACCCGCACGCCGCGGTCGAAGCGTTTCGTCGGGCATTCGAGGGGCGCCATGACGTCCGTCTCGTCCTGAAGTCGGTGAATGCCGATTCGGATCCTGACGGATACGCCGAGCTGCACGAGCTGGCGGGATCCGCACGCGTCGACTTTCACGATGGCTACTGGCACGCCCATGAGGTGCGCGACCTCATGGCGGCGTGCGATGCCTACGTCTCGTTGCATCGCTCCGAAGGGACCGGGCTGACGATCGCCGAGGCGATGGCACTCGGCCGGCCGGTCATCGCCACTGATTGGTCCGGCAACACCGACTTCGCGGATGCCTCGAACAGCTATCCGGTCGGCTACTCGCTCGCGACGATTCCCAGGAACGTGGGGCCGTACCGTGCCGGCGAGACCTGGGCCGAGCCCGACGTCGAGCATGCGGCATGGATCATGCGCCATGTCGTCGACCATCCGGACGAAGCGCAGCATCGTGGTGCTGCCGCACGAACCCGTATCCGGCAGGAATACTCCGAGGATGCCATCGCCGCGCTCGTGCGGGCGCGCCTGGATGTGATCGGCAGCCGGCAGCGTCTCGGCGTCTTGCGGCGCGAGCTGTCGTCGTTCGTCCACGACTATCGCGGGCTGGTTCAGTCGGTTCGCGACATCGCCACGCATGTCGCGGCGCCCGGCGACGTTGTCGCGATCGTCAGCCGCGGCGATGCCGACTTCCTCGCGCTCGATCGCGGCACCGGCTGGCACTTCCCCGAAGCGCGGCCCGGCGTCTACGCCGGACACCACCCGGAGGACAGCGACGCAGCGATCACCGCGTTGGAGGCGTCGCGTGCACGCGGAGCGACGTTCCTCGCGTTTCCCGGCACGGCGTTCTGGTGGCTCGAGCACTACAGCCGTTTTCGCGATCACCTCGAGCAGCGGTATCGCTGCGCCTGGCGCGATGCACGCTGCATCGTCTACGACCTGCGAACGCCACCCGCGGAGGGCCTGCCATGAAGCCACTCGTCGTCGTGAGCAGCGCCATCGCGAACAAGCCGTGGAACGGCGGCAACGCCCGCATGGTGCTGAACTGGCTCGAAGGGTTGGAGCGTCTCGGCGCAGACGTGTTCTTCGTCGAGCAGATTCAGAGCGCGCACTGCGTCGACGAGCTCGGCCGCCCGAGCGGCATCGACGACAGCGTCAATCTCCGTTATCTCGAGCGCGTGATGGCGGCGCACGGGTTCGAGTCACGCACGGCCCTGGTCGGCGATGCCGGCGACACGCTCGAGCGGGCCACGCTGTTCGGCGCCGCAGCCGACGAGCTCCTCGACCTCGCCGAACAGGCGGACCTGTTGATTAACGTCTCCGGACATCTCTCGATCGCGGCGTTGAAGGATCGCTTTCGACGCAAGGCCTACGTCGACCTCGATCCGGGCTACACGCAGATCTGGCATGCGCAGGGATCCGGCGCCGCCCGTCTCGACGGACACGACGTGTTCTTCACGGTCGGTCAGCGTGTCGGCTCCTCGGCCTTCAACGTGCCCACCGACGGCATCGAGTGGCGGCCGATCCGGCAGCCGATCGTGCTCGATCGTTGCGCGCGCGACACGAAGACGTCCGCCGGCCGCTTCACCACCATCGCCAGCTGGCGCGGTGCCTACGCACCGGTCACCTTCGAGGGGACGACGTATCTGGCGAAGGCGCATGAGTTCCGAAAGATCGTCGATCTCCCGCGACTGCTCGATCGCGCGTTCGAGGTGGCGCTCGACATCTACCCTGGCGACGTCAACGACCTCGATCGCCTTCGAACGGCCGGATGGCACGTCGTCAACCCGCGGCACGTCGCCGCAATGCCGGACGACTACTGCGACTACATCGAAGGATCGGCTGCGGAATGCTCGGCCGCTCAAGGGATCTACGTGCAGACAGGGAGCGGCTGGTTCAGCGATCGCACGGCGAGATACCTCGCGTCGGGCAAGCCGGCGCTGGTGCAGGACACCGGGTTCACCACGCCCGAATCCGGTGAAGGGCTGATCGTGTTCAACACCGTCGAGGAAGCAGCGGCCGGGGCGGCTCGTATTGCGCGGGACTATCAGGCGCACAGCGAAGCCGCGCGCTGGCTCGCCGAACAGTATTTCGACTCGGATGCCGAACTCAGTCGTGTGATGGAAGGCGCGGGATTGCATTGATCAGGCTGGAGCGCTGCGATGGACGAACTGCCTGAACTCCAATCGGACGAAGAGGTGGACGCACTGCTGGCGCGCCTGCGCGCGACGATCGCGCCGCCGGCGCCTCGCGCGCACACGCACACCGCGTCAGAGCGCGCCACTGACGCGCTGTCTGATTTCCTCAGCGTTCAGGGAGAAGCCACGACGACGATCGCTCGCGCGCTGAAGCTCCTCGCGGAAGAAGTCGAGGACGTCGCGCTCGAAGCCTTCCAGCCGGCGTCTCGCGGAAGGAAGCGCCGGCAATGAACATTGCCGTCGTCACACCGCGGATGGCATCGGGCGAGCGCGGCGGCGCGGAATCGCTCTATCGCGGCCTGCTCGACGCGCTGCGATCCGCGGGTCACACGGCACAGGAGATCGCCGTTCACACCGACGAATCGCGCTGGGAGATGGTGCTCGAGGCGTATGCCCGCTGCTCGGCGCTCGATCTGCAGGAGTACGACCTGGTGATCTCGACGAAGGCGCCGACGTTCATGGTGTCGCACCCACACCACGTGTCGTACCTGCTGCACACGATGCGCGTGTTCTACGACATGTTCGAGCACGAGTACGGAAACGGCACGCCTCAACAACACGCGCAGCGGCGGGCCATTCACGCCCTGGATCGCTACGGGCTGCGGCCGGGACGCGTGCGCCGGCACTTCAGCAACGGGCACACCACGTATCGCCGGCTGATCGACGCGAACGCCTGGTGGCAGAGCGTCGGTTTCTCCGCGCTGCATCACCCACCCTTCCTCTCCGGCTACAAGCGGTCCTCAGCGCAGGACTACATCCTCGTGCCCGGGCGTCTGCATCGCTGGAAGCGCGTGGCGTTGATCATCGAGGCCTACCGGCACGTCACGCGTCAGGTGCCGCTGCTCATCACCGGCACTGGTGAGGACGCCGCTGCGTTGCACGCGGCTGCCGCAGGCGATCGGCGGATTCGGTTTCTTGGCGACGTCGGCGACGCCGCGCTCGTCGACCTCTACGCCGGCGCGCTGCTCGTGCCATTCGTCCCGAAGCACGAGGACTACGGGCTCATCACGATCGAGGCATTCAAGAGCGGTAAGCCGGTGCTGACGTGCACCGACTCAGGAGAGCCGCTCGAATTCGTCCGCGACGGAATCAACGGCTACGTCGTGGAGCCCGACGCGAAGGCCGTCGCCGAGCGGCTCACCCACGCGATCGATCACCGCCGGCTCGCCGCGCAGATGGGCGAGCGCGGTCGCAAGCGCGTGGCGCACATCGCCTGGGAGCCGATCGTCGAGGCGGTCACGGGACAGGCGGTCTCTCCCAGACGCTCACGCTCGCGATCGCGACGCGCCACGCCGACCAAGCCGGCGCCGCTCGCGGTGACGGTGCTCGACATGCAGCCGATCGCTCCGGCCCTTGGCGGCGGGCGTCTGCGCCTGCTCGGGCTCTACTACGCGCTCGGCGCCAACCTGCCGGCCACCTATGTGGGCACCTACGACTGGCCGGGCGAGCAGCCACGGCGGCATCACCTCAGCCCGACGCTCGAGGAGATCGACGTGCCGCTCAGCGACGCGCACTTCCGCGCCGCCGACGAATGGCGGACGCGCGCCGGCGGCAAGACGATCATCGACAGCGCCTTCCCTCACCTCGCGCCTCATTCGCCGGAGTACATCGCCGAAGCGCGTCGACGCGCCGCCGACGCCGACATCGTCGTGTTCTCGCATCCGTGGATCTATCCGCTCGTCGCGGACGTGCTGCGGCAACGGCCTCAGCTTGTCGTCTACGACTCACACAACGTCGAGGGGCTGTTACGCCTGCGGCTGCTCGACGACGCCGGGTTCGGCACACGGATCGCGGCGCACGCCGCTGTGATCGAGCGAACGCTGTGCCGGCAGGCCGACCTCGTGCTCGCCTGTTCGCACGAAGACCGTCTGCTCTTCCACGACCTCTACGGCGTGCCGTTCGGCAAGTGTCTCGTCGTGCCGAATGGCACGTTCACCGACTCGATCATCCCGGTCACGGCCGAACGACGGGCGGCCGCGAGACAGGCGCTCGGTCTCGGCTCGGGGCCCGTCGCCGTGTTCGTGGCCAGCTTCTACCCGCCGAACGTCGAGGCAGCGCGGTTCATCAACGACACGCTCGCGCGCGTGTTGCCCGAGGTGACGTTCGTGATCTGCGGCGGCGTCGGCGAGGCGCTCGCGACGGCGGAGGTTGCTGCCAATGTCCGCGTAACGATGGTGATCGACGAGGCGCAGAAGCGGCAATACCTCGAGGCGGCCGACGTGGCGGTGAACCCGATGTTCGTCGGATCGGGAACGAACATCAAGATGCTCGATTTCATGGCCGCGGCGCTGCCGATCGTCACCACTCCGGTCGGCGCTCGCGGGCTTCAGGCATCCGGCGAACCGCCGTTCCTGGTGGCGTCGCGCGAGGAGTTTGCCGACGGTGTTCGTCGCGCGCTCGACGATCGGTCGCTGGCGACATCGCTCGGCGCGGCGGGACGACGCACGGCGGTCGAGCGCTACTCCTGGGAGCGGCTGTCGCCGGCGTTGGGCCGCCTGCTGCATCGCCATCGAACCACGCTCGGCGCGCCCAAGCCGGTCGTCAGCGTCATCGTGCCGACCTATGAACGGCACGCCGTCCTCGACGTGCTGATGGACTGCCTGTCGCGTCAGACGATCGCCAACTTCGAAGTCATCGTCGTCGACCAGAGCGCCTCGCCATGGCAGTGCGGCCGCAGCACCGGACTCGATCTCGTCTACGTGCACACCGACGTACGCGGCGCGGCTCACGCCCGCAACACCGGCGCCTTCTATGCGCGCGGCGACGTGCTGGCCTTTACCGACGATGACTGCCGTCCGGATGCAGATTGGCTCGAGGCCGGTCTGAAGTACTTCGAGGACTCGGCGGTGGTCGGCGTCGAAGGCGTGGTGATCTCCGATCACGCGCACGATGACCGGTTCAGGCCGGTGACGAACGTCGGCTTCGAGGGCATCGGGTTCATGACGGCGAACCTGTTCCTGCGCCGCGAGACATTCCAGGCCATCGACGGGTTCGACGCCCGATTCGATCAGCCCTTCCGTGAGGACACCGACCTGGGATGGCGCGCGCTCGATCGCGGCGGCATTCCGTTCGGACGTGACGTGCGGGTGTATCACCCGCCGCAGCCGCGCGCGATCGCGCGAGAGGCGCTGGCCGCCCGCGTGCGGTTCTTCGAGAAGGACGCCTTGCTGCTGAAGAAGCATCCCGAGCGGTACCGCACGCTGTTCGTGCGCGAGCAGCACTACGCCAACACGCCCGGGTTCGCCGAGCACTTCCTGCGTGGAGCTCAGAAATATCAGGTGGAGATCGACGAGTTCTATCTATCGCGGTGCGCTGCCGCCCGGACCTGACCATGGACCAACGATTCCTCTCGCGCTATCTCGAGGCTTTCGGCGCCATTCCCGGTTGGTGCTCTCCGGACGCCTACCTGATGTTCATGGCGTATCACCAGCTCCTTGCGGATGAAGGGCTGGCCGGCGACGTGCTCGAAATCGGCGTCCATCACGGCTTGTCGGCGATCGGCGTGGCTGCGCTTCGCGGCGAGGGCCGCCGGTTCGTGGCCGTGGATCTGTTCGAGGGGATGCAGTCGCAGAACGTCTCCGCCTCCGGGCTCGGCGACGTCCGCCAGTTCCTCGCGAACATGCATCGCTTCCACGACGACGTGTCCTTCATGACGGTCCACACCGCGCACTCGGCGACCCTGCGGCCCGCCGATCTCGGATGTGGGTTCAGCTTCTGTCACATCGACGGCGGCCACTCCGCCGCGGAGGCGTACGCCGACCTGCACCTCTGTTCGTCGATCACCATCCCGGGGGGACTGATCGCGCTGGACGACTACTTCAACCCGGCGTTTCCGGGAGTGGGTGAAGCCGCCGTCCGCTATGGCTTGGAGCATCCAGAGATGCTTCGACCGATTGCGATCGGCTTCAACAAAGCGCTCTTCCAGCGCCAGCCGGCGCCATTCGATCTCAGCGAACGATTCGCCAGCGTCTTCCCTGGCGTCTACGCCAGCCGTGTCGTGATGTGGGACGTGCCGGTGCGGAAGTTCGACACCACGTTCAACGCCTTCTTCGACATCGCCCGTTCGACGCCACGGCGACTCGCCGCCGTCAGCGAGCACCCGGTGGGCGCACGGATCGAACCGACCCAAGCGGTCGTGACCGGCGCACCCGGCGGCACGGTGTCGATCGAGGTGCAGGTGACGAACCTCTCGCGCATTCCGCTCGCGCACGGCAGTTCGCCGTTCGGCCTCTCGTACCACCTGCTGTCGGAGGACCGCCGGCTGCTGCGATTCGATCACGCCCGCGAGTGGTTCATCGATCCGCTCGCTCCCGGCGCTTCCCGCGCGTTGCAGGTGAGCGTCGACGTTCCGGATCAGCCCGGAACCTACGCGCTCGAGTTCGACATCGTCTGGGAAGGCGTGTCGTGGATGAAGGACCTCGGCAACCCGACCGCGATCGTCCAGCTCACGGCCAGCGGCGAGAGTGCCGTGCCCGAGTCAAGGGAATTGGAAGCGCTGAGGACACCGTGACGCGGTCATCCGGCCTTTCGATCGTCGTGACGGGCATGATCGCTGCCGACGCGCATCACGGCGGGGCGACGTGGGCAGTGCTGCAGTACGTGCTCGGGTTGATCGAGCTCGGGCACCACGTCTGCTTCATCGAGCCGATCATGGCGTCGAAACTTCGGCCCGCCAACGTCACGCTGGCGCGCACCGCTGCGGCAGCACGCTTCCGTTGGCTGACCGAGAGGTTCGGATTCTCCGCCTCGGCGGCGATGCTGCTGGAGGACACGACGGAGACTGTCGGGCTCAGTTATGCGGCGATTCGCGAGTGGGCACGCCAGGCCGATCTCCTGATCAACATCTCCGGTCTCCTGAAGGACGCCGCACTCCTGGAACCGATTGCACGCCGCGTGTATCTCGATCTCGATCCCGGTTTCAACCAGGTGTGGCAGAGCGCGGGCGATCTCGACGTGCCCTTCGACGCGCACACCCACTTTGTCACCGTGGGGCTGGCGATGGGCCGGTCGCACTGTCGCGTGCCGACGTGCGGGAAGCGGTGGATCACCACGTGCCCGCCTGTACTGCTGCGCAAGTGGCCGGTCGCGCCGTGCCTGAGACACGACGCGTTCACGACGGTGGCGAACTGGCGGTCGTACGGCAGCGTTCAGCACGACGGGATGTTCCTTGGCCAGAAGGTGCATGCGCTGCGTCCGCTGCTCGAGCTGCCGCGTAAGACCAAGGCCCACTTCGCCCTCGCGTTGGAAATCCATCCGAGCGAACCCGATCTCGCGCGACTGCGCCAGAACGGGTGGATGCTGATCGACCCCAAACGGGCGTCGGGCACACCGTTGGCGTACCGCCGATTCGTCAGCGGGTCGCGCGCGGAATTCGGCCTCGCCAAGAGCGGATACGTCGTGTCCCGGTCGGGGTGGTTCAGCGATCGGAGTGCGTGCTATCTCGCTGCCGGCCGGCCGGTGCTCGCGCACGATACCGGCTTTGGCGCGGCGCTGCCGACCGGCAAAGGGCTGCTCACGTTCAGCAACGAATCGGATGTCCTCGCTGGCATCGATGCGATCGAGTCCGACTACTGCGGTCACCGTGAGGCGGCCCGAGCCATCGCGCAAGGCTATTTCGACTCCAGACGCGTGCTGCCGCGGCTGATCGATCGCGTGGGAGCGATCTCATGACGAGCCTCGAGCAGCTCCTCACGTCGCATTTCGGCGCTCGCGTCACCGAGATCGCCTCTCGCCCGTCGCTGTACTGCTCGAGCTTCTTCGTCAACGAGATCGACGTTCGTCTCGACGACGGCACCACCGTGGCGTTGGTGGCCAAGGCGGCACAATGGGAGGCGAAGTCGTCCGACGCGCAGCGGGCCAAACCAGGATTTCTCTGGGACGAACAGCGCGAACGCACCACCTACGAATCGATTCTCGCGGCGCTCGACCTGAACAGCGCTCAGTACTTCGGCTCGTACACCGATGCGTCCGGCGTCCACTATCTGCTGCTCGAGCGGATCCCCGGCATCCGTCTGTGGGAGTGCGGCGACTTCGAATCGTGGCGAGCGGCCGCCCGCTGGTTGGCGCGTCTCCACGGACAGGTGAGCGCGGACACCGCCATGGCGAGCACAGCCGGCCCGCACCTGCTGCGCTACGACCGTCAGTTCTACGAGTCGTGGATGACACGAGCGCAGCGATTCCACGTCGCAGACGACGACGTGAATCGGTTGGCGACCTGCCACGCCCGCGTCGTCGACCGCCTGCTCGAAGAGCGGCCGGCATTCCTGCATGGTGAGTTCTATTCGGAGAACATCCTGGTCGAGAGCCAGGCCGGCGCGGTCGCCGTTCGGCCCGTGGACTGGGAAATGGCGGCGTTCGGTCCAGCACTGATGGACCTCGCCTGTCTCGTCGCAG
The DNA here is from genome assembly GCA_035649395.1 of Vicinamibacterales bacterium. Taxonomy (GTDB): domain Bacteria; phylum Acidobacteriota; class Vicinamibacteria; order Vicinamibacterales; family UBA2999; genus Gp6-AA40. The sequence continues at coordinate 3,156 of DASRJR010000090.1, read as the reverse complement.
GCGAGTGGAACGACGACGAACGCGCCGACATGACCGACGCCTACCTCGGCGAGCTGGCCACCGCCGGCTTCGAATCACCCCGGCGCGAGGAGTACCTGCAGACGCTGGACTGTTGCTTGTTTCACCTCTCCATCCAAAACCTTGGCTGGTCTGACGCGTGGACGCCCCCTCCCGATCGCGCGCACGACTGGCTCGGCGAAGCCGTTCGGCTTTGCGAGAAGTGGAAGCTATGACCCTGATCCGGCTTATTCGAGCGTCGATCGGATGCGTGATCCTCGTCGCGCTCGCGGCCCCGGTCGCGGCCCAACTGCGGGAGACCGAGCTTCACGGCGTCGTGAGAGACGCCACTGGCGCAGGCGTCGTCGGTGCCGCGGTCACGCTGACCGATGGTCGGCAGCCGCAGCGCACGACCACGACCGATGCGACCGGTGCCTACGCGTTTCGCAGTCTCGAGCCGGGGCGATACGCGCTCGTGGTGCAGCTCAAGGGCTTCGCGCCCGCGTCGCAACAGATCGAACTGCCGGCGAGGATCCGCACCCGCATCGACGTCGGGCTGCAGGTCGCCATCGAGCAGCGCGTCGAAGTCGTGTCGTCGCTGGACGAATTCAGGCGGGTCACCGGGTTGAGCCCGATCGGGATGACGCTCGGGACCGATCAGCTCGGCGTGCTGCCGAACGATCCCGAAATCATGCTGCAGGTGCTGCGTGAGCTCTCGGCCACGAGCGGTCGGGCCGACGAGGTCAAGGTGTTCGTTGACGGCCAGCCGGTCGGCACGCGACTGCCACCGAAGGAAGCGATCCAGAGCATCCGGATCTCGACCAACTCGTTCGCGTCGGAATTCGCGGAGCCGTCGGCCGGTCTCGTGGAAATCGTCACCAAGCCGGCCTCGAGCAAATACCGGGGTGAATCTCAGGCGACGTTCAACGACTCGCTGCTCAATGCCCGAAACTTCTTCGAACCGGAGAAACGGCCGCGGCGCACGCAGTCGTACTCGGGATACCTCAGCGGCCCGATCGTCCCGTCTCGTTGGAGCTTTCTCGCCTACGGCGGCCGCTGGATGCGTGACGAGCGCATCGTGGTGAACACACGGACGGTCAATCCGACGACGTTCGCGATTCGGCCGTTCGTGCAAAGCATCGAGACACCGGACCGCATCGAGACGTACAGCCTTCGAACCGATGTGACGCCGGCCAAGGAGCATCTGTTCGCCGCCGAATACGCGTGGGTGACCGAATCGCACCCCAGCGCTGGCCTCGAGAGCGGTCTGGATCTGCCGGAGCGTGCCATCACACGGGACATCGACGAAAAGATTGCGCGCTTCTCGCTCGTGTCGGTGCTGAACCCGCGCGTCAGCAACGAGATTCGAGCGCAAGTTCACAGCCGAGCCCTCCGCCAGGCCGCCGCGAGCTCGGCGCCAGCGGTGCTCGTCCTCGATACGTTCAACGCCGGCGGCAACCAGGCTGCTCTCGGCCTCGACCGCACTACGCGTGAGGCCACGTTCAGCCAGGTGCTCTCCTACAACGCCGACCGCCACACCTTCCGCAGCGGCATCAACGCCGACGTGATTCGGTCGCACGAGCTGCGCCGCTCGAATCTGGGCGGGACGTTCACCTTCGGCGCTGATGTCGATCCGACCGGCACCGTCCGAGCGACGCCGCTCGAACGCTATCAACGAACCCTCCAGGGAGTCCCCGGTTACCGACCGTCGACGTTCACCATCACACGCGGCGCACCGTCAATCGAGTTCACCGACTGGCATTTCTCGTGGTTCGCCCAGGACGACATCCGTACGTCGAACAACATGACGCTCTCGTTCGGCTTGCGGCACGACATGCAGCGGCAGGCCAATCGATTTGCGCTCGATCTGGCGCCGCGGGCCGGCCTCGCGTGGATGCCCGATGGCAGCGGCCGTCACACGATTCGCGGCGCCGTCGGCCTGTTCTACGAGCGCATTCCGTCGGACATCACGCTCGATGCGATGCGTTACAACGGCCTCGGCGCGGTCGACCTCGTCGTCGATCGGCCGGCGTTCTTCCCGGTGATTCCCACGAACCTCGACGCGACGATTGCCCTGCCGACGGTGCGGCTCAAAGACGAGGCGCTGCGCGCCCCGGTCACGCGAGCCGCGACGGTCAGCTACGAGTGGCAGGCCACCAAGACGGTCTTCGGCTCGATCGGCTACACGCGTCGTCAGGGCCGGCGCCTGGTGCGAAGCCTCAATCTCAATGCCCCTGATCCGCTGACCGGTGTCCGGCCGCACCTGGATCGTGGGCCGATGCTGCAGTTCGAGTCGACGGCGCGATCGGACACCCAACTGGTGCGCCTCACGCTGCGCCGCGCGTTGACCCGCCTCTCGGTGTTCGGCACCTACGTGCTGGGATGGACGAACAGTGATACGGACGGTCCGTATAGCGTCCCGGCGGACTCGCGAACGCTCCAAGGCGAATACGGGCGCGCCGCCAGCGACCAGCGGCACAGCGTGGTTTTGGGAAGCGTGTTCACGCTGCCCGACGAGTGGAGTTTGAGCCATCTGCTCACCTATGGGTCGGGCCGCCCGTTCAATATCACCACCGGATTCGACGACAACGGCGACCTGCTCTTCCTGGATCGCCCGGGGATCGGCTCCGCAGGCGCATCCGGTGTCAGCGCGACCAGCTTCGGCCTGTTCGATCTGACGCGCGCACCCAGCGAACCGATGATCGCCCGCAATGCCGGCCAAGGGCCGTCGCAGTTCATGTTGAACGTCGGGCTGGCCAAGACGGTGCGGCTCGCCCCGTCTTCAGGCGCTGGCACATCCGGACCTTACGTGATCTTCACGATCAGCGCGGAGAACATCACCAATCGGACCAACTTCACCGACTTCAACGGCGTCGTCACGTCGCCGCTGTTCGGCATCGCCAACCGGGCGCTGAATCCTCGACGGGTCGAACTGTCGGCGCGGCTGGGATTCTGACGTCTGGGATTCTGACGTGGGGGCCGCCTTCAGGCGGCCCTTGTATGCGAGTAGATGCCACATGACACTCGACATTACGGCGACGCGACGGCGACTGATCGTCAATGCGGACGATTTCGGCCGAAGCGCGGGCATCAACCGCGGCATCGTTCACTCGCACGAGCAGGGCATCGTCACGAGCGCGAGTCTGATGGTGTGCTGGC
>DASRJR010000089.1:0-34510 GCA_035649395.1 Vicinamibacterales bacterium | reverse complement strand
GCGTCGGCACGCTCGTGCTGGCGATGGCCATGTCCGCCCTGTCGGTACAACCCGCGGAGGCGCAGCAGACCATCACTGACGTGCTCACGTTCCTGATGACGAATCGCTCGATCCCGACCGACGATTTCGTCCGCGACGAAGAGGCGGCGATCGCGACCCGCGACACGATCGGCGATCTCCTGGTGCTCGAGCTCGCGAACCTGCCGTCTTCGTCGGCGGCCGGTTTCAGTTACCGTCTCGACCCCGCGCTTGGCACCGTCATCCGGTCGAGCGACAGCTTCGGCCCGGTGTTCACCGAGCGCTCGCTGCTGGCGGGACGCGGTCAGGCCTCGCTCAGCGTCAACTATCGGACTACGGTCTTCGACACCATCGACGGCCGGAACCTTCGCGACGGCACGTTGTTGTCGACGGCGAGCATTCTGCGCGGCGACTCAGCGCCGTTCGACGTCGAAACGGTGTCGTTGCGGATTCGCACCGACATCATGACGGCGACCGGCACCTTCGGGATCACCGATCGCGTCGACATCAGCGCGGGCGTGCCGTTCGTGCGCCTGAGTTTGCAAGGCGAGCGCGTTGACACGTACCGTGGACGACAGCTGGTGCAGGCCACGGCGTCGGCGTCGGCGGCCGGCCTTGGCGACGTGTTGCTGCGGGGTCGTGTCAACGTCGTCCGTGAAGAAGCGAGCGGGTTGTCGGTGAGCGCCGAGGTTCGTCTACCAACCGGGCGGGAAGAGGATCTGCTCGGTACCGGTACCATGAGCTTCACGCCGCGCGTCATCGGATCGTACGAGCAGAATAGCGTCGGTGTGCATGCCGAGCTCGGCTACTCGTTCGACGAGACTGCCGACGCGCTGGTCTATGGCGCTGCGGTGACGGGAGTCGCGACACCGCGCGTGACGGTGATCGGCGAAGTGCTCGGTCGTCGGCTGAAAGGTCTCGGTGCGCTGACGGAAACGACGACCCCGCACCCACGGCTGGCCGGGGTCGACACGATCAGGCTCGTCGGCTCGGGTGAGAGCACCGATCGCGTGATGGCCGCTGCCGGTGTGAAGTGGAACGTCGCGAGCACGTGGCTGATGACCGTCAGCGTGCTCAGGTCGCTGACGAACGTCGGTCTCAATGCCACGTGGGTGCCGAGCGTCACGTTCGATTATTGGTTCGGCCAATAAAGATCGCAGCAGGGCAATGAAGAACACAGCGACGACACCGCGGCGGCAATCGGACGCGAACGATGCGCTCGACATGTTTTCGCCCGAACGTGAGGCACGCGCCCGCGGCGATGGCTTCGACGGTCACGATGTCATCCGCCCGGACTCGCATCCGATCCGCGAGGACGCATACGCGTACGAAGCGCTGCCCTGGCACGAAGATTCGGCCGAGGCCATGCGGCGTGCCGCCTTCGTCGAATGGCGGAACCGCGTACTGAAGCTCAGTTTTGCCGGTGCGCTCGTAGCCGGGGTGCTCTTCCTGATTCCGCTCTTTCAGAGTGGCTCGCTTTCGTCGTGGTGGCGATCGGCCGAACTGGTCATGGCGAGTCTCCCGACGGGCAGCTCGCAGCCCGAGGTGACATCGGAGCCGAAGTCGGATACGTCAACAGCAACCGTTGCGGAGCCGCCGGTCGTGCCCGCGCCCGATCCATCGGCGCCGCCGCCACGCGTGGAACCGGCACCGCAGACGAGCGTAGAACCCTTACCGCCAATACGAGTGGAACCCGTACCGCCGGCGCGAGTGGAACCCGCGCCGCGTGTTGAACAGGCGCCGCGTGTTGAGCCGCCGCGACTCGCTCAGACGCCGCCACGGAATTCGCCGGTGGCCCCTGCGCCGCGGAGTTCAACAGCGGTGACTTCATCGACTCAGAGTGGGCGGGCGGGAGAGCCGGCGAGTCAGACGTCGCGTCTGGGGCTCGCCCCTCCTCAGAGTCAAACTGGAGTGAACCCGAGCGCGTCGGCTACTCGCACGCCTACCGCATCGCCGCCAAGTACCGCGAGTTCAGCCACAGCCGCGCCCGAGCCCGCGCCACGTCCGTCGGAGTCAGCGCCAACGGCCCCGCCGCGTACAGCTGACCCTGCGCCCGTTGCTGCACCACGCCCGCCCGATCCGGCGCCGCCCGCCACCGCCGCGGACGCCACATCGACGCAGCGGCGCAACGTTCCGCTGATCGGAGAGCGGAACGTGCCGATCGTGCGTGATCGCAACGTGCCGCTCGTCGGCGATCGCAACGTGCCGCGTACGGCCGATCGAACTGCCGCGCCGCCGGTCGAACCGCCGGCGACGAGACCCGGCAACACCGCTCCACCCGTTTCCCCGCCTGCGGCATCGCCATCGAACGCCGCACCGACTCCGCCTTCAGCGACGCCGGCGCCGTCTCCGGCACCGGCCCCACCGCCATCAACGGCTGCAGCGGCGCCTTCACCGGCTGCTGCTGCAGCGACTACGGCTGTCGCCCCGCCCGCTGCGGCCGTGACGCGATCCGCTGCGGCGTCGCCGCCGGCACTCGAGCTCGATCAGCGTGAAATCAACGGTGCGCTCGCCAGGTATAAGGGCGCCTTCAACGCGCTCGACGCTCGCGCGGCCGCATCGGTGTGGCCGACCGTCGACCGCGACACGCTCGCGCGCGCGTTCCAGCGATTGCGGCAGCAAGAGGTGGCGTTCGACGCGTGTCAGATCGACGTCAAGGACACCCGCGCGAGCGCGACGTGCAACGGCACGCTGCGGTTCGTGCCGCGTGTCGGCACGAGCACGCCACAGGTCGATCGGCGGCAGTGGAAGTTCGGACTCGCCAAAGTTCGCGACGAGTGGGTGATTCAGAGCGTCGACACGCGATAGCCCTTACTGCGCGCGCTCGTCGCGTCCATCCTCGCGCCCGATCGAGTCGCCGGTGACCACGAGTTCGACGCGTCGATTGCGTTGCCGTCCCGTCTGCGTGGCGTTCGACGCGATTGGTCGGCTCTCGCCGAAGCCCTCGGTGTCGATGGCCGCTAGCGGAATCTTCTGCTCGACCAGGTACGCGAGCACGGCGGACGCCCGGCGATCTGACAGTTTCTGATTCTCGGCCGCATTTCCGACGTCGTCGGTGTGACCTTCGACAGCGATGTGAAGATCCGGGTGCGAGGCGAGAATGCCGGACACCCGGGCGAGCCGCTCGCGCGCCTCGGCCGTCAGCCGCGCACTGGCCGTTTCGAACAGCACGTCGGGCACGTTCATGATCAAGCCGCGCGCCGTCTCCCGCGTGTCCAGAAACGCGTTGAGCTGTTCGCGGAGGCGATCGCGCAGTTCCTTCTTCTCCTGCTCGGCGACGGCCGCCGCGGCCTGCGCGCGCAACGCCAGCATCCGCGCCTGCTGCAGCTCGGCATCTGCCGCATCCTGTGCAGCAGTCGCGGCCTGTTCCGCCTGCTGCCGGCCCGCTTCGGCGGCCTCGGCCCGCTCGAGCGCGGCGCGCTCGCGTTGCGCCGCGACGACGCGATGGCGAGCGTTGAACGCGTCCTCCTGACGTTGAAGGGCGATGAGACGTGCGTCTTCGGCCGTCTGCGCGGCCTTGCGCGCGGCCAGCATGATGTCGCCGCCTTGCTTGCGCTGCGCGCGCGCGGTTTCCGCCTCGTCGAGCAGGCGCGTCGCTTTTGCGAACGTGTTGCTCGCGTACTGATCGGCTTCGGCGATACGCGCGAGCTCGATGGCGTTGCGCGCCTCTGCGAGGTCGAGCGGCGCGCCGGCCTCGAGCGGCTTCGGCGCAAACGACGCCCCCTGGTCGCGCAAGTACGAACCTCGCCTCAAGAGGTCGTACTTCGCCTGCACCGTGTCGACCGTGCTGGTGTCGGCGCCGCGCACCGCATTCTCAAGGACGACGACGTCACTCGGCTGGCTGACCGCGAAGTACGGCTCCGCCGTGACGATCAACCCGAACGCCTGCAGCTCGGTCGTGACTTCGACCCGTGCGGTGGCGCGGTGAACCTGTAGTTCACCCAGATTCTTGGGACGGCCTTCCGGCGTAATCGCCCACAGGACGTACGTCAGGTATTCGCGTCCGAAATGTGACGCGTCGGCCATGCGATCGACGCGCGCTTCGATCTCGACGTAGCCCTTCTTGCCGGAGACTTCCGCGGACCCACGTGCCCCGGGCAAGAGCGCTGTGCCGACGAGATCGACCTTGGTCGATCCGCTTCTCGGCCGATAGTTGATGGCCGCCGTCGTTCGGCCGACGACGGTCACACGATAGAGCGGCGGTGAATCGGCTGGGGCTGGCCGGGAGGACGCAGGAGCGACCTGCGCCCACGCCGGTCCTGCCGTTACGCCGACGATCAACACCGCGATCAAGCGCGTCATCGGATGTCTCCAGGCCGCCTGAAGGCGGCCTCTACTGGTGCGTCGAATTGCTCGAGCCGGTCGCTGTCGAGGCGCGTCCGATTGATTCACCGCTGACGACCAGTTCGACGCGACGATTCTGCTGTCGCCCCGCTGATGTGGCGTTCGAGGCGACCGGTTTGCTCTCGCCGAAGCCCGTCGCCTCGACCGCCGCGGGCGCGATCTTCTGTTGCATCAGGTACGACCGCACCGATTGCGCACGGCGCTCCGACAGACGCAGGTTGTAGTCATCGCCGCCGACGCTGTCGGTGTGCCCTTCGATTGCGATGTGGAGATCCGCATGCGTCGCGAGAATGCCGGCGACACGCGCCAGCTTTTCGCGTGCGCCCGGTTTCAGCGTCGCGCTGCCGGTATCGAACAACACGTCGGAGACGTTGACGATCAGCCCGCGGGCAGTCTCGCGGGTCTCCAGGACGACGTTCAGCTGTTCGCGCAGGCGCTCCCGCAGCTCCTGCTTCTCCCGCTCGGCTCGCGCCTTGTCCTGCTCCGCCTGTGCTGCGGACGCCTGGGCCTGCTGCGCCTGGAGGCGCGCCTGCTGTGCCTCGGCATCAGCCGCCTGCTTGGCCGCTTCCGCGGCCGCGCGCGCCTGGTCTGCGTCCGACTGCGCCCTCAACGCATCCTGGCGCGCCCGTTCGGCATTGAGCCGTTCGCGTTCCGCGGCTTCACGCGCCGCGGCGGCGCGCTCGGCCTCGATCTCCTTGGCTGCCGCGGCGTTCTTCGCTTCGAGCTCCGCCACGTGCCGCCGCGCCTGTTCCGCGTCGGCCCGCTCGACCGCTTCACGCTCGCGTTGCGCGGCCTGCGCCCGCTGTCGCGTGGTGAACTCTTCCTCCTGTCGCTGCAGTGCGAGGAGGCGTGCATCCTCGGCGGTCTGCGCGGCCTGGCGCGCCGGCATCATGATGTCGTTGCCCGACTTGCGTTTCTCACGCGCCAGTTCGGCGTCGGCGAGCAGACGCTGCGCTTTGCCGAACGTGTCGGCAGCATAGCGATCCGCGCCGGCCAGTCGTGCCAGGTCGACGGCGTTGCGCGCCCCGGCGAGATCGAGCGGGGCGCCTGGTTCGAGCGCCTTGACTTTAAAGCCAGTCGCGTTGTTCATGAGATACGAGCCGCGCGGCAGCAACTCATATTTGGCCTGCACCGTCTCGATGTTGCCTTTGGTGCTCTCGCGGATGACGTTCTCCATCACCACGACGTCGCTCGGCCGCGTCACGGCGAAGTACGGTTCGGCGGTGACGATCAAGGCAAACGCCTGGAGCTCCGTCGTCACCTCGATGCGTGTGTCGTCGCCTTTGAGCTGTACTTCACCGAGGTTCGTCGGGCGTCCTTCGGGCGTGATCGCCCACAGCACGTAAGTGAGATACTCGCTGCCGAACCGTACCGCGGGCTGCATCTTCTCGAAGTGCGCGTCGATCTCGATGTAGCCCTTCTTGCCCGACACTTCGGCGAAGCCGTGCGCCTCAGGCATCAACGCGGTGCCGACCAGATCGACTTTGGTATCGCCGCTTCGTGGCCGATAGTTGATCGCCGCGGTGCTGCGGCCGACGACGGTCACGCGAAAGAGCGGCGTGGTCGCGCTGGCATCCGGTGGCGGAGCCGGCGTGATCGCAACCTGTCCAAATGCCGGAGCGGCGAGCAAACCGAGCAGCGCTGTCGTGATGAGTTTCATGGGACCCTCTTCTGTTGTTCCTGAGCCGTTGTCAGGTGCAATCGGTTAGCCAGCGAATTTGCGATCAGCGTCTGGAGAAAACAGCCGAATGCGCCGTCCCGGGAGTTCCGGACGAGGAGGAGACTGCTATGTAGCGAGGGTGTTCCCTGAGGCTATGTAGCGAGGGTGTTCCCTGAGGCCCGCCGCGGGTCGACCTCAGGCAGGCACGCGCTGGGATCGATCGGCTGTGCTCGAGCGTCGCTCGATGAACATCGGCATACCGTAGCGCGGCCGAAGCGTGATGAGCGGCCACGGTTCGACGCGATGGTTCGGCACCATGCTCAGGCGATAGCGTTGCGCCAGCGTCGTGACGATCACGTGCGCTTCGATCAGCGCAAAGTGGTTGCCGATGCATTGCCGCGGCCCGGCGCCGAACGGCACGTACACGAATTTCGGTCGCTCTGCGGTGGGTTCCGGCGAGAAGCGATCGGGATCGAACGTGTCCGGAGACGCCCAATACGCGGGCAGGCGATGCAGCACGTACGGCACGACGAACGCGAGCCAGCCTCGCGGCAGATGGTAACCGCCGAGCACATCGTCGGCGAGCGCCTGGCGCGAGAAGCCCCATGCGGGTGGATAGAGCCGCATGGTTTCGTCGATCACCATTCGTGCGTACGGCATGTTCATCAGGTCGCCGTACTCGGGTGGACGTCCGTCGAGCACGCCATCAATCTCCTGCTCGAGCCGACGCTGCGCGGCGGGATGCTGAGACAGCAGATACCAGGTCCACGTCAACGCGAGCGCCGTCGTCTCCTGTCCGGCGAGCAGGAACGTCGTTACTTCCACGCGCAACTGCTCGTCGGTCATGCCTTCGCCGGTTTCCTCGTCGCGTGCCGCCAAGAGCATCGAGAGCAGGTCGACGGTCTCCGAGGGGTGACGGCGCCGCTGCGCGATCACGTAGTCGACCGCCTCGCGCAGGAGGGCACGCGCAGCTTCGAATCGCCGCCGCTTTGGGGTCGGCAGCCAATCGGTCAGACCAAGAGACCAGAAACTTTCGCCGACGTGCCGATTGATGACGACCCACGCGTCGTCGATTGTCGCGGCGTACGGCCCGAGATCGCCGCCGAGCAACGCACGCAGGACAACCGTTCGCGTGAGCCGCATCATCTCGTCGCCGATGTCGACGGGGCGTCCGGCCGAGGCGAGGCCATCCCATCGCGTCGCGACCTCGCGCGCCGAGTCGGCCATGATGTTCGCGAGCGCCGCGATCCGCTGCCGATGAAACGCCGGTTGGGCGATGCGCCGCTGACGCAGCCAGAAGTCGTCCTCGCTCGTGAGTAAGCCATTGCCGAGCGACATCCGCAGTTTGTTGTAGAGCGGACTCTTGTGGTAGTTGCGCGCGTTGTCCTGCAGGACGTGGCGCACGTCAGCGGGATTCGTGATCAGAAACCCGCGGCGCGCGGCGATCTCGAAATAGACGACCTCGCCGTAGCGGCCGGCAGCGTCGAGGAAGACGCCCGTGGGATCACGCCGCACCGCAGGCAGCATCCCGAGAACCGGTACTCCACGCGGTCCCGGCGGAAGCAGTCGTTTCGCGCCCGCGGTTGAAACCATGGTGACGTTACCCTGCCGGCTCGCCACAGCCGGCCTTGCCCCCGAGATCGTTTACGGCATCGTGCAGGTGAAGCTCGACGCGCTGTTCTCGCTTCCGGGCTTCCCGGTGAACTTCGGCCACTTCGGCCACTCACACAATGGACGCGAGCGGTTCGCGTTGGGATTCCCGTCGATGGCCGTGAGCCCCGACGGGGCTTTGCCCTTCTCGACCCAGTCCTGCAGCACGGTCAGGCTGTCGAACTTCGCATTGAACGGTCCGAAGCCGTGACCGAACCCGGGAACCATATAGAAGCGCAGGAAGCTGTCGACGCGGGCTTGACCCAGTTGCTTCACCTGGCGCTGGTAGTACAGCTCGCTGTTGTGCGGCGTGATGAAGTCGTCGGCCGTGCCGTGCGTCATGATGATCTTGCCGCCCTTGGCGCGAAACTTGTCGAGGCTGACGTCGGACACGTCCATGATCGCCGCCACGGTGGCGATCCGGTCTTTCCACTGCATCGGGTCGAACTTCATCGTGTCGAGGTTCGCGTCGCGCGTGATGATGAACTTGGCGGTCTGGTCGCCCGCCGTGTAGAGGAGCGCCTCGCCGCCCGAGATCGGGTTGGTGGGCTGCGGCGCCTTGCCGAAGTTCGACACCTGGAACAACGCGCCTTCGAGCAGCGCCCACTTCGGAAACGTCTCCATCCCGGCGACGGCGAACCCGGGTTTGTAGTCCGAGTTGATCTTAGCGACCGCACCGAGCTGCGCATCCGACAGGCATTTGTCACCGGCGTCGGCGCCGTCGGCGCATCGCAGCGTCTTCACGTCGAACGAGGTGTTGCACGCCTTCACGTTGCCGACGACGCCGTCTTTGATGCCGTCGAGGTCGTCGCATTTGGCGTAGACCGCATCGGTAATGAGCTTGGTCTTCGCCGGACTGAGCCAGGCCTTTCCGCTATCGGCATACACCGCCTTACCGACGTTCAACGATCCCAGGTGCAGCATCGTCACGTTGTACGCGGGGTAGTGGGCGACGACGCCATCGTAGTCCTCGGGATACCGCGCCGCCGCGTCGAGCGCCTCGTGGCCGCCCTGTGAGCCGCCGATGAAATAGAACCGCTCCGGCGCGCGTCCGTAGGCCTTCTTGATCACCGCCAGCGCCGCGTCGTGCGCTTTCTTGACCGACTGCTTGCCGTAGTTGATCAGCGCTTCCTCGTCGAGCGCGAACCGACCGTCGAAGCCCGGCCCCGTCGCCTTGTGACCGCCGTCGCTGCCGAGGGTCACGAATCCGCGTTTCAGCGCGTTCTCGACGGTGGCGGGCTGCAGCGTGAACGGCGTCAGCCCGGTAACCAGGTTGCCGTCGTAGCCGCCGCCACCCATCTGCAGCACGCGACGATTCCACGTGAGCGGCAGGTTCACTTCGAACTCGAGATTCGACGACTTCGGGTTCTGCGGCTTGACGATGCCGACGACCTTGCAGAACTCGCCGTTGGCATTGTCCTTCTCGGAGGCAGCGACAGCGGTGGCCGACTGCACCGTGGCACCGCTCGTCGGCAATCCGATCGCCGACGCCGGTATCGCGAACCCTTGCAGCGCGGCGCAATCGGCGGCCTTCAATTGGCTGCCGTTCTCCTGCGCTGACAGCGAATGGCCGGCAACAGTCACAACCGATCCGATCACGAGCGTGCCCGCCGCGCGCATCCAGGTCGCGTGTCTCATCGTGAACCTCGTTTCCGTTCAGGATACAACGGCCGCCGCGCCGCCGGTCACCGATCGAGGTCCGGTCGTCCTGGCGGCATGTGCTCGTCGACAGCGGTCGCGTAGAAGCCGCTGACGGCGTATGTGCTCATCACCGCGACCAGATCCATTGCCCCGCGCCGGCCGAAGAGCTGGGCGGCTTTCGCGAACGTCTGCGGATCCATCTTGTTGTCGTGCAGCATCTGACGCCCGAAGCGGATCACGGCAGCATCGCGTTCGTCGACGCCATCGAGCGCGCGCCGGTTGCGGACGGCCGCGATCGTGTTCGGGGAGACGCCAGCCTTCAACGCGCTCGGCTCGTGCGCGTTCCACTCGAGGCTGTAGTTGGTCTCGCGGCACGCCACGAGGATGGCCAATTCTCTGACGTGGGGATCGAGGCTCCCCGCGACCGCCGCGTTGTGCAGATCGAACAACGCCTGCGCGACGCCAGGGTTGTAGGCGGCGAAGGCGAGCGGACCGCGCAACACGCCCTCGGCACTGCGGCCGGGCAGCGTGTCGAAGATCTTCTGTCCTCGTTCGTCCATGTCCTTCCGCTGCAGATACGGCAACCGTGCCCGCGAATCCGGATCGAGATCGGCAGGACCCTGCGCCCCCGACTGCGCATACGCCATCGCGGCGCCCAATCCCAGCATCGCGACCACACCGACCCGCGCCATGAAGCTCGTCATCGTCGTCTCCTCGGTCCGTAGTGTATGCCGGCGGCCCTCGAGCGCGTCCTACTCCGTAGCCGCCCCGACGACCGGCGTGCAGCGCGTAGCGTTCCGTTCGCCGGAGCAGTGAAAGCGAATGCTTCCGATGAACCGACGCTCGAAGCGCTCGGCCGGCGGCAGGTCGGTGCGCGACGCGCTCGAAACGAAGACGTCGACGACATAGGTACTCGTCTGAACGTGCCGCCGCCGATGGTCGAAGACCACCAACTGCTGCAGGCGCCCGACGGCGTCGCGGTGCGGGTCGAGTACGGTGTCGGCGTGGAACTCGTTGCGCCATCGGATGCTGCTGCGATACAGCAGGAGGTCGTTCCACTGCACCCAGGCGAGCCGCTCGCCACGCGACCCGTGGTAGGGGAGCCGCTCCTCGCGGTCGCCGCGGTACACGATGCACCAGGGGTCGCCGAGCGGCAGATCGTTGTAATTGAATACACGTGGCGAGTGGACGCCGATCGTGTCCAGATACAGGCGCAGTTTCGGAAAGGGGTACTCGCGGATGCCGGCGAACGCCCACGACTCGTGCGCCACGAATATCGTCAGAAAGATCGCCCCTGCGGCGGCGATCGTCTGTTCGGACCACGGACGCCTGACGAATGCACCCGCAGGCGTTGGATCGGACCGACGCGGCCGATGAAAGATCGCGGCCCAAATCAACAGCTCGAATGCGCCGAGATAGTGCAGCTGCAGCGCGAAGATGCTCGAAAGGAAGAACAGCGCTCCCCATGCAATCACGAGACGCGCTGTCGGCCGCCACCACACCAGCGCCAGCATTGTCGTCTGGGCAACGAGCTGGATCATCGTGAGAACCCACGAGATCCACATCGCGAGTTCGGGGAACCGCAGATCGAGCGCACGCCAGGGCCCCCAGACGCGGGACATGTACGTGCTGCTGAAAATGATGTCCAGCGCTCGACCGCTGCGCCAGGCCTCCTCGTGCCAGTGATTGACCGCCCCGCCGAGATTGATGAGGCCGAAGGCGACGAAATACAGCACGAGGATGATGCGGATACCCGACGTGGACGGGATGCCGACGAGCCGATAAAGCGCCCGCACGGGGCTGCCCAGCCATCCGGGCTGGCGCAGCCATACGGCGTCGACGGAACGGCGGGCCCCAGCCGATGTCAGGACGAGGAGACTGAGGAGCAGCGACAGCACGTCCGTCGACAGACTCTCCGACTCGAGATGACCTTCGTATCGCCGGGTGGCCAACAGAAGTGCCACGGTCGATACGGGAGTGAACACACCCGCGGTCACCAGCAGAATGAGCGCAACGATGGGCAGGCCCTCCACGGTGACCCAGGGAATGCCCCAGGCCCCCTCCTCGAAGTAGTAGCGTGACGCCCAAATCGAGGGGACAATACGGGCGAGACACAACAGGCCGGTCGCGATTCGGATAGCGCCCAGCTGGCGAAGTTCAGCGTGGGCGTCGAGGATCGAGGCAAAGGGGGACCGGTCGAAGATCCGTCGCAGCATTCGCAGGGGGCCTAGGGAATCTTACGGTCGGGGATCACCCAAGCCAACCTTGAACCGGGCTGCGTCGTCCAACGTATACAAAAGTCGTTGGTCTATCCTGGGAGGCGCCGCGTGTCATTGCTGAAACGATTACTGGGGCAGAGTGAACCGCCGAAGCCGCGCGTCCGGGTCTGCGTAGAATGCGGGATGCCGGTGGCCGAGCACAAGGAATGGTGCGCCATCCGCCGAGGCCAGATCGATATGCAGCGGCGTGCAGAAGAGCCGCCGAGCGCCTCCTGATTTACACGAAGTTTTCGTGACGGGGCTCGCTCCCGAGCCCCTCCGCCCTCGAGGTCGTTCGGCGCCCTTCCCATCTCCCGCCTTGCCGCTCGCACTGCGGCGGGTGCCCACCTGGCCTACAGTACTCGTCGCATGGACGCCTCCGAGCTTCGACGCATTCTCGCTGTCGCGAGCGCGTTCAAGGAGGGGGATCTCGCCGTTGGCGGCACCACGGATGCACAGTTGCGTGAGGAGGCCCGCCAGCGCCTGCTGTCGACGCGGGTCGGCGATGTTCACGCCACAGACCTGATCGACGACGGTGTCACGGACGCGTTGCGCCAATCGCGCGACCGTCAGTTCGACGCGCACCTCTCCGCCTGGACGATCGGCGACCTGCGTCGGGCACTGCTCGACGCAGGTGCGCTCGGATGGGCACACACGTATGGCGCCGCGTTGAGCAGCGAGGTCATCGCCGCTGTCGTCAAGGTGATGACCGATGATCAGCTGTCGGTGGCCGCACGCGCGCTGTGCGAGTCTCCACAGAATTTCGGCTCACGCATCCAGCCGAACAGCGCCGGTGACGACGAGCAGGAGATCCTGTTTTCCATTCTGGAAGGGCTCGCGTACGGCTGCGGCGATGTGGTGATCGGTTTGAACCCGGCGGCCGACGATCTGGACACGATCGTCCGGCTCGAGCAACAGCTCGAGCAAGTCGTCACTCGACTCAACCTTCCGACGCGCTTCTGCGTGCTCTCCGACATCGTCAAGCAGCACCAGGCCCGCCGCACCACGATGGTGGACGTCGGTTTCCAGAGCCTCGCCGGAACGTCTAAGGCCCTCGGTGGGATGGTGGGTCTCGACGTCGACGGCATCGCCGACCTGGCGCGTTCGTTCGACGGGCTCTACTTCGAGACCGGGCAAGGATCGGAAGTGACCAACGGTGCCGCAGAGGGCATCGACATGGTCACGCTGGAATCGCGAAGCTACGGCGTGGCCCGGTATATCCGCCAGCGGACATCCTCGGCGTGGATGATCGTCAACGACGTCGCGGGGTTCATCGGGCCCGAGGTATTTCGCTCGGCGGTGCAGCTCGAACGCGCCTGTCTCGAAGACACCGTGATGGCGCGGCTCCATCGGCTGACGATGGGACTGGATGTGTGTGCCACGTTCCACATGGGTATCGCGCCAGGGGAGCTGCGTCGCCTGACCGCCCGAATCGCCGACCGGGCGATGCCGTCCTATCTGATGGCAGTCGCCGGCAACGCGGATCCGATGCTCGGTTATCTGACCACGTCCTTTCGCGAGCATCCGATGCTGCGACGACGAACCGGCCGATCGATCACGGCGCCGATGCAGCGGCGACTTGCTACGCTCCAGGTACCCATTGGCGCCAATCCACGCGAGCCCGTGACCATGACAGCGGCGCGGTTATATGCCGAGTACGCGAAGGCCGGGGGCGATCGTCGATCCACCACGTCGCTCGTGGACGAAGGGCTGAGAATACCCCAACGGCTGCGCGAGCGCGGACTGGATCTCGGCATCGACGATGATGAGACTGCCGATGAGCGGCTCGAGGCGATCTATGCCAACGCGCGTGCCGCGCTCTACGCGGTCGTGGAGCCGCCCGTGATCAGCGACGTGTCGAGCCGCGCGCTGCACGTGCGCACCGCGGCCGCGAGTCGGGACGACTACCTGGCGCACCCGCCCGCCGGCGAGCGGCTGCGCGCGGAGGATGCCGACGCCGTCTCGAGTCTGTACCCGTTGCGTCGTCCCGAGATTCAGATCGTTGTCTCGGATGGTCTCAACGCAAACGCGGTGAACGAGCAGCTTCGGAGCCTGTTGCCCGAACTGCGCCGGGCCTTGTCCGCGGGCGGCCGCCACGTCGCCGAGGTGGACGTCGTCGTCCAGAACGGCCGTGTGCGCGTTGGCTACGAAATCGGTGGACTGACCGGCACGTCGATCGTGATCCATCTGATCGGCGAGCGGCCGGGCACCGGGCTCAACACGCTGTCGGCCTATATCACCTACGGGCTCGACCCCGCCGGGCGGTCGCGCTGGAGCCGCGACCTCGATCACTCGGTCACAACTGCCGTGTGCGGCATTCATCCCCGCGGAAAGCCGCCTCACGTCGCCGCCAGCGAGATCGCTCGTGTCGTCGCGCGCATGATGGAGTTGCGTAAGTCCGGTGTGGCTCTGAGCAAGAGCTGACGCACGGTGCGCAGCGCTGCGTGCGCAGAGCGGCATTGCACGATCGCATTGTCGGGACGGTGCAGATCGATCTCGCGCTGCCGCCGAATCAGCAGCACCGCGCCGAAGTGGCGAAGTTGCTGGTGCATCCCGCGGCGCGCCGGCACGGCATCGCGCGGGAGATGATGCGGGCGCTCGAGGCCGTCGCGCAGGCACGCGGGCGCACGCTGATGACGGTCGACACGGTCACCGGTGGACCCGCGGAAGCGCTGTATCGATCGATTGGCTACGAGACGGTTGGTGTCATTCCGCGCTACGCGCGCCAGGCGTTGTCGCCGGAGCTCGAGGGGACCACCATCATGTACAAGGAGCTGCGATCGGAGTGAGGCGGGCCTACTGAGCTACGATCCGGATCTCTCCGATTCCGCCTTTCGCGTCGAGCGTGATCTGAACGGGATCGTTTTCGTGGCCCGGGTTGATCCATCGGTCGCCGCGTTTTTCGAGCCCCTCGACGTTGACTTCGCCGATACCGCCCTTCGCGTTGGCGGTGATGCCAACCGAGCGCGGCAGGAAGACTTTGGCCTCGCCGATGCCACCGTTGATGCGGACGTCGTAGCTCTTTTTCGGGGTCCCACGCAGATCGACGTTCACCTGGCCTACGCCGATGTCCATGTTCACGCCCCGGAGGTTGAGGCTGCCAAGGGTCATGTCGGCCTGTCCGGCGCCGAGCTTCGCGACCACTTCCACCGGCACGCTGTCGTTCAGCCGCACGTCCCACCGCGAGGTGTTGTGGCCAAACGAGAACCCATTCTCGGCCTGTGACACCGAGATCTCGCTCGTGGCGCCGCTCGTGCGCGACTCGACCGTCGGCTTCAACGCCTCGCTGTAGGCGAACTCGGCCTCCATTTTCTTGGCCGCTCCGCCCGCCAGCTTGAGCTCGCCCGCGCCGATCTTCAGATCGAGGCGAGTGGATTCGCTGCGATCCATGTCGATCGACTTGTGTTCCGTGATCGTTGGCCCTCCGGCAAAGTTGCAGGAGGCGAGCAACAGCGCGGCAACGCAGGCGGCGAGATGTTTCATGGCGAGATTCTACCGACACATACGGCGGCGCCCGTCGTCGGGTTCAGTGCCGCAGCGGTGCGTCGGCGCGCGGGATGCCTTCTTCGGCACGCGAAAAGGGTAGAATCCCCCTCCGATGCGCAAGATCGATATCTTCACGCACATTTCACCCCCGGGCTTCTCAGAAGGCGTTGCGCGCGTGGCCGGCGGGCTCAAGGACATCGGCAAGCGGAGCCGCGGCGTCCCGATGCTCCACGACCTCGACATCCGTTTCCGCGTGATGGACACGTTTCCCGGTTACCAGCAAGTGCTGTCGGTGCCGACGCCGCCGATTGAGCTCTTTGCGAAACCCGACGACGCCGTCGAGCTCGCGCGAATTGCCAACGACAGCATGGCCGAGCTCGTTGTCAAGCATCCAGACCGCTTCGTGACGTTTGCGGCGGCGCTGCCGATGAACGTGCCCGATGCGGCCGCCCGCGAGACGCATCGCGCGGTCAAGGAGCTGGGGGCCAAGGCGATCCAGATTCACTCGAATATCCTCGGCAAACCGCTGGTGGCCTCGGAGTTCCTGCCGATCTTCGAGGCGATGGCCGGCTACGACCTGCCGATTCTCCTGCACCCGTATCGCGGCGCCGACTTCCCGGACTACCTCTCCGAGGAGTCGTCCGAGTTCGAAATCTGGTGGACGTTCGGCTGGCCCTACGACACCAGCGCGGCGATGGCGCGCATGGTGTTCGCCGGCTTCTTCGATCGCTGGCCGTCGCTGAAGGTCGTGGCCCACCACATGGGCGCGATGGTGCCGTACTTCGCCGGCCGCGTCGGACCCGGGTGGGATCAGTTGGGCGCGCGCACATCGGAGCAGGATCTGTCGCAGGTGCTGAAACGCCTCAAGAAGCGTCCGCTCGATTACTTCAAGATGTTCTACGCCGATACCGCGCTCTTCGGCGCGTACCAGGCGACGATCTGCGGGCTCGACTTCTATGGCGTCGACAACGTCGTGTTCGCGTCGGATGCCCCGTTCGATCCCGAGAAGGGACCGATGTACATCCGCGAGACGATCAAGATCGTCGAGCAGCTGCCGCTCAGCGACGAGCAGCGCGAGCAGATCTTCTGGCGCAACGCGGCGAAACTGTTGAAAGTGAACTGAGGGAACCATCGTGATCATCGATTCGCACGGACACGTCACCGCACCCGACAGCCTCTATGTATACAAGGCGCAGATCCTCGCGCATCGCGGCGCCCACGGCCGCGGTGGCAACTTAGCGGTCGAGGACGACGTCAAGAAGGCGCTCAATTCGCCGGTGTTCGGCGGCAGCTCGCATCTGCAGCAGCTGAAAGAGGTCGGCACCGACCTGCAGCTGATCTCGCCGCGGCCGTACCAGATGATGACGAGCGAGAACCCGAAGCTCGTGAAGTGGTTCGTCGAGGAGACGAACAACATCATCGCCAAACAGGTGGAGCTCTATCCGGATACCTTCAAGGGCGTGTGCGGTCTGCCCTTGACACCCGGCGTCAACCCGAAAGCGGTGCTCCCGTATCTCGAGGAGTGCGTCAAGCAGCGCGGCTTCGTCGGCTTCCTCCTGAATCCGGATCCAGGCGAGTGCAGCGGCGTCGAAACGCCGGCGCTCGGCGATCGGTTCTGGTATCCGCTCTACGAGAAGATGGTCGAGCTCGATATCCCCGGTCACATCCACTCGACCGGCTGCCGCTCCGAGCGCCTGCCGTATTCGCTGCACTTCATCAACGAAGAGAGCGTCGCGGTGGTGTCGCTGCTCACCTCGGATGTCTTCAAGGACTTTCCGACGCTGAAGATCCTCGTCTCGCACGGCGGCGGCGCGATTCCGTATCAGTTCGCGCGCTTCGAGGCGGGATCGCTGCGCCGTAAAGGCTCGCCGCGGTTCTCCGAGCAGATGCGGCATCTCTATTACGACACCGTGCTCTACTCGAAGGACGCGCTCGAGCTGCTGTTCAAGACGGTCGGCGTCGATCGATGCCTGTTTGGCACGGAACGGCCTGGCGTCGGCACGGTGCTCGACCCGCGCACCGGCCGCTGGCTCGACGAAACCAGGTTTACGATTGAGGCGATCGACTGGCTGAGCGATGCCGACAAAAAGATGATCTTCGAGGACAACGCGAAGCGCCTGTTCAATCTCAAGGTGCCCGAGAAAGCTGCGGTGTAATTCAGAATGCAGAATTCAGGATTCAGACAATGTCTGCATTCTGCATTCTGAATTCTCCATTACAGCCTGGAAGGATCCCATGAGCATCAGACGCGTGCATCAAATCGTACTGACGATGGCAGCGACTCTCGTCGCTCTGAGCGTCGTTCCAGGCGCGCAGTCGCTGCAAAAGGTCACGATCAACTACCCGACGCGAAGCGGCGCATCGTGGCCGCTCTACCTCGCGAAGGAGGGCGGCTACTACCAGAAGCAGGGGCTCGACGTCGACCTGCAGTTCGGCGTGCACCCGGCCGGCATCGCGATGCTGACGAGCGGGCAGGCGGTAATGGTGAACCATTCGCTCGAGCAGGGCATGGTCGCCAGCGCGCGCGACGGCTCGATGGCGCTGATGGGGAGCTCGTCGAACAAGGGGCTGTTCGCGCTGATCGGGCAGAAGGAACTCACCGACGTCAAGCAGCTCAAGGGCAAGCGAGTCGCCATCGGACAGATCGGCGACGCGCCGTACAACTACACCGTCGCGCTGCTGGGCACGTACGGGCTCGGCGCACGCGACGTGCAATGGATCCCGGTCGGCACCGACGTCAGCGGCCGTGCCGCGGCGCTGCAGACCAATCGCGCCGACGCGACCCTGCTCACCGCGCCGAACTATTTCCGCCTCGAGGAAGCGGGTTACAAGAACCTGGCGAACCTCGCGGAGCGCGAAGTCTACGCCGCCACGGTGTACCTGTTCGCGAAGAGCGCCCTCACCGCCAACCCGAAGCTGCCCGAGCAGATCATCAAGGCACACGCCGAGGCGATCAAGCGCTTCTACGACGACAAAGCGTTCGCCGTGAAGACGTATATCGGTTTCGACAAGCAGCCAGAGGCCGACGTGTCGCGCATATACGATCTCTACAAGAACGGCAACATCTTCGATCGCGTCCCGTACGTGCTGGCGCCTGCGGTGAAGGCGATCATCTCGCAGCAGGTCGATCAGCGCATTGCCGCCGACCTGAAAGCCTTCGACTTCAAGAAAGTGATCGACAACAGCGTGGTCGCACGCCTGGTGAAGGAAGGCTACTTCGATCAGCTGTTCGGCCCAAGCGTCAAGGCGGAAGAGCAGCGCAAGGCATCGATCTTGTTCAAATAGTGGGTCGCCTGCACGCGAGCGGCATGCACAAGCTCGAGATTCGCGGTCTCACCAAACGATACGAGCTCGAGCGGGAGCGGCGGCAGGTGCTGGCGTTGTCCGACGTCTCGTTGTCCGTGTCGGACGGCGAGTTCATGGCCATCGTCGGCCCGAGCGGCTGCGGCAAGACCTCCCTCCTCAACATCGTCGCCGGCCTCCTTCGCTACGATGGCGGCGAGGTCGTGATCGACGGCAAGAAGGTCACCGGCGCTGGCGTCGATCGCGCCGTCGTCTTCCAGCAGGCGAGCCTGCTGCCGTGGCGCACCGTTGCGGGCAACGTGCGCTACGGCATGGAGATGCAGCGGCGTTTCGACGCCACGACGATGCAGCGGCGGACGGAGCAGTTCGTTGGGCTCGTCGGCCTGACCGGATTCGAGCGTCATTACCCGTCCGAGCTCTCGGGCGGCATGCAGCAGCGAGTGAACCTCGCGAGAGCGCTGGCCGCCGATCCGGTCGTCATGCTGATGGACGAGCCGTTTGCCGCGCTCGACGCGCAAACGCGGGAATACATGCAGGCCGAGCTGCTGAAGATCTGGAGCGAGGCGAAGAAGACCGTGCTGTTCATCACGCATCAGATCAATGAGGCGATCTACCTGGCCGACCGAGTGGCGGTGATGAGCGCGCGTCCGGGGCGGGTCAAAGGCATCGTCACCATACCATTCCCGCGTCCACGATCACTTGCCGTGAAGCGCGATCCGAAGTTCCTCGAGATCGAGGAGACGATCTGGCAGATGGTCGAAGAGACGCCCGAAAGGATGGGCATCACGAAGGCGGCCGGGTGATGGCGGTCGACATCGAGCAGGAGATCGAGCCCAGGCGCCGAACGTTCTACCAGCGGCATGAGCGGCTGATCCTCGGCGGCACGGCGGTGCTCGTCGCCGTGGCCGCCTGGCAGTTGTTGTGGTCGGCCAAGTTGATTTCGCCGCTGTTCTTCACCGGCCCTTCGTCGGTCGCGACGCGCTTCGTCGAGGAGTGGACGACGGGGCGGCTGAAGCAGGACATGGCGTACAGCGGGACGAACTTCCTCATCGGCGTGGCGATGGCGATTACCGTCGGCGTCGTCCTGGGCGTGCTGATCGGCTGGTATCGCCGTCTGTCGATGGTCGTGGATCCGTTCGTCACGACGTTGTATTCCACGCCGCGGGTCGCGCTGGTGCCGCTCGTGCTGATCTGGTTTGGCATCGGCATGTGGTCGAAGGTGTTCATCGTGTTCATCAACGCGGTGTTCCCGGTGTTGATCAACACGATCGGCGGCGTGCGCGCGATCGATGCCGACCTGCTCAGGGCCGCGCGCGCCTACTGCGCCTCCGACTGGCAGATCTTCACGACGGTCGTGATTCCCGGTGCGGTGCCGTTCATCCTCACCGGTGTCCGCCAGGCGGTAGCGCTCGGCCTCATCGGTGTCGTCGTCGGCGAGATGTTCGGCGGCAGCGAAGGGATCGGGTTCATGGTCAACTACGGCGGCCAGACGTTTCAGACCGACACCGTGTTTCTCGGTGTGGCGATCATCGCCGGCGCGGGGATCGTCCTGACGTGGCTCGCCGAGCAGTTGGAGAAGCGGTTTTCGAGGTGGAGACCTGAACGGTGAAAATGGGGTCGGGAGTCATTTTACGTAATCCGAAAAATGACTCCCGACCCCATTACAGGAGTGTAAATGGCTGACATCGTGTTGGGGATCGGGTCGTCGCATGGGCCGCTGCTGTCGACACCGCCGGAGCAGTGGGACCTGCGTGCCAAGGCCGATCGGGAGAACAAGAACCATTGGTTCCGCGGCAAGAGCTACGACTACGAGGCCCTGCTGAAGACGCGCGCGCCCGGGTTCGCGCACGAGATCACCGTCGAGAAGCGGCGCGAGCGCTTTACGAAGTGCCGCGCGGCGCTGGAGGCGCTCGGACAGAAGTTCAACCAGGTCGCGCCCGATGCCGTTGTCATCCTCGGCAACGATCAACGCGAGTTCTTCAACGCCGGTCTGACGCCGGCCATCACGGTGTATCGCGGCAACGCGATCAGGAACGTCCAGCACCTCAACGAGGACGCGCCTGGTCTGAACATCGCCGAACCGGCGAACTCGCCCGCGGAAGGTGCGACGTACCCAGGCGCGACCGCCTTTGCCGATCACATCCTGCGGTCGGTGGGCGACGAGGACTTCGACCTCGCGCAGTCGGACGACACGCCGAGCGGTGCGCCGCGTGGCGGCATTCCGCACGCCTACGGCTTCTTCTATCACACCATCCTCCAGGACCAGACGCCGCCCAGCGTGCCGATCATCCTGAACGTTCACTTCCCGCACAACACGCCGAAGGTGCATCGCTGCCTCGAGCTCGGACGTGCGCTCGCGCGCGCGATCAAGACGTTCGACGGCTTCAGCCGCGTCGCCCTCATGGCCTCCGGCGGCCTCACACATTTCGTCATCGACGAAGAGTTCGATCACACAGTGATCGCGGCGATGCAGGCCGGCGACGAAGACGCGCTGGCGAAGCTCCCGGAAGGCTTTTTCAAGGTCGGCACGGCGGAGATCAAGAACTGGATTCCGGTAATCGCCGCGATGAACACCGCCGGCTTGAAGTACAACCAGATCGATTACGTGCCGTGTTACCGCTCCGAAGCCGGGACAGGCAACGCCATGTGCTTTGCGTACTGGCAGTAAGAAGGACGGGCTAAGGGGGCCTGGCCTAGGGCAGGCCTGGGGCAGGCTTAGGGCAGGCTTAGGGCAGGCCCGGGGGAGTCGTCACTTGGATGACGTCATCAAACGGCTCGCGGTGCTGGATACGTGCGCGGTGTCCGACGCGCTCGACAAGCTCGGATTGTCGGGCGTGGCATCGGGCATCCAGCGGCAGGCGACGGACCGCCGGATCTGCGGACGCGTCATCACGGCGAAGCTCGAGCCCGACGATGGGCGGGCGGCGGCGTCGCGTCACCTGGGCACGACGGCGATTGAACGTGCGCAGCCGGGCGACGTCATCGTCATGGAGCAGCGCACCGGAATCGACGCAGCGGCGTGGGGTGGCAACCTGTCGCTCGCCGCGCAGCTGCGCGGCGTGGCGGGGACGATCGTCGAAGGGCCGGCGCGCGACATTGACGAGGCGCACGGCTACGGTTATCCGGTGTTCTCGCGCAGCCGCACACCGCACACGGCCCGGGGCCGGATCGTGGAGACGGGGACGAACGTACCGATCCGCGTCGGTGACGTCGACGTGTCACCGGGCGACTATGTCGTCGCGGACGGCACGGGCGTCGTCTTCATTCGCGCCGCCGACATCGCTGCCGTGCTGGATACCGCCGATGCGGTGATGGCGCGCGAGCGCGCGATGGTCGAGGCGCTGAACAAGGGTACGCCGGTCACGGAGGTGATGGGCATCACCTACGAGACGATGCTGAAGAGATAGTACGGTGATGCGCGTGTTCGCCGCAGTCGTCCTCGCCTCGATCGCGATCACGTCGATGCTGGCCGACAGTCGCCCGCCTTCGAGGTGGCGTCGATCCGCAAGAACACGTCGGCCACCAGCCGCGTCTTCATGGACGGATCCGGCGGCCGTTACACCGTCACGAATGCGACGGTGCGCATGTTGATTGTGAACGCCTACGAGATCCTCGATGCGCAGCTCGTCGGCGGTCCGCGCTGGATCGAGACCGAACGGTTCGATGTCAACGCGTCGCGGGGCGGTGCACCCTTCAGTCAGGTACCAGCGATGATGCGCACGCTCCTGGCCGAACGGTTCAACCTGAAAGTGCATCACGAGATGCGCGACCTGCCGATGTACACGCTCGTGCTGGCGAGGAGCGACGGCGCGCTCGGCCCGGCGATCACGCGAGCGGCGTGCGAGGAGCGGACGGACGTGAAAGGGTTTCCCGCGGCGACCGATCGAGTGCTGCCGTGCAACGTGCAGTTCGTCGGCCCAGGCCGGCTCCGGGCGGGCGGCATGGAGATGCGCGGGCTCGCGGGCATTCTCACACCCATGGTCGGACGTATCGTGATCGACAAGACAAGCCTGACCGGCCGTTACGACTTCGAGATGTCCTGGACCCCCGACCAGCCGCGCCCCGCGACCGATGCTGCTCCCACCCCCGACCCCGCCGGTGCATCGATGTTCACCGCGCTGCAGGAGCAACTCGGTCTAAAACTGACCGGCGGCCGTGGCCCCGTCGATGTGATCGTCATCGACGCCGTCTCCCAGCCGTCCGATAACTGACCGTCACCGATGCCACTCTCCGACGACGCCAACGTCCACCGCGCCTCGAAGCTCGACACGACCTCGATCAGCGATGCGCTCGATCGTCTCGGCATTACGGGGCAGTGCCTCAACATCAAGCCGCTCGATCACCGGTTCCGGCTGACCGGCCGCGCCTACACGATCCTCTACGGACCCGCGGGGAAGCCCGCCGGTACCGTTGGCGATTACATCGACGACGTGCGCCCGGGAGGCGTGGTGGTGCTGGACAACGGCGGACGCGAGAATGCCACCGTGTGGGGCGACATCCTCACGTGGGTCGCGCATCAACGCGGCGTGGCCGGCACCGTCATCGACGGCGCCTGCCGCGACACGCACCTCGCGCGCGAGTTGGGCTATCCGGTGTTCAGTCGCAGCTACTCGATGCGGACGGGGAAGGACCGCGTGCAGGTGGAAGCCGTCAACGCGGTCGTGAATATCGGCGACGCACGCGTCTCGCCAGGCGACCTGCTTCGGGGTGACGCCGACGGCGTCGTCGTCCTGCCGCGCGAGCACGAGGATGCGATCCTGACGGCCGCCGAGGAAATCGATGCGATCGAGCAGCGGATCCGCGCTGCGGTTGCCGAAGGCAAGACGCTTGCGGAAGCGCGGCGGCAGCTCGGGTATCACGCGCTGCAAACGCGGAAGGGCTGACCGAAGGCCGCGGAAGGCGCACGCCGGGCGCGCGCGCGTCCTAGCGGCTTTTCAATGGTGGTACGAGAGCCCGCCAGTCGAATCGTCGGAATTCGCTGTAGGTCGCGTGCGCCACGACGACATCACTCTCGAGGGGTCGGCGTGGCGTGTCGTATCGCTCCTGCATTTCCACGGGCACTCGGAAGCCGAGAGCAGGCTCGTCGCGATACGTCACCGTCAACGTGACGCGGCTCGGCTGTCCGCGCGTTCCACCCAGGACCATTTCAGTGCGGAGCACGGCACCAGTCTTCGGTTCGATCCAGAACCGCCCTTCGGACCGAAGATCGCGACCGTTGGGCGTCCCGACGAGCGTTGGTCCCTTCGTCTCCTCATACTCCACGACCCATGTCTCGATGCCGTCGACGGGTTCCTCGCCGATCTTCTTGAACGCCATGCGCGATCGGTGCATAGGAAGCAGATAGAGG
Source organism: Vicinamibacterales bacterium (assembly GCA_035649395.1). Lineage (GTDB taxonomy): Bacteria > Acidobacteriota > Vicinamibacteria > Vicinamibacterales > UBA2999 > Gp6-AA40. The sequence continues at coordinate 10,803 of DASRJR010000089.1, read as the reverse complement.
AGGCCAAATGTCGGCACGTTGATGGTGCGGTAATACTGGTCCGCCGCGAGATTGAATCGCCCGCTCTCTTTCGCAATCTCCAAGCCCAGCGCGCCATTCGAATCGCGAGGACGGCTGAACAGCGCTTTTAGCCGAGCCGCACGATCCTCTATCGCCTGTCCATTCACCTCGTACACATCACGGAGCGCGAACCAGGTCTCGTCAGGCGGCAATTGGAACAGCAGGAAGTCCGAAATCAGTAGACGCTTCTCCTTCGTGCGCCCCGCCGCGTCGAGCCACTGCTGCTCGTAGCGCTCGCGCGCGATCACGGTCGACAGCTCGTGATCGTGATAGGTGAGGACGTACTCGTGCGCCCGCCGCATCACGTCGGCGAACGCCGGAGCCTGCGCGCTCGCGGGCGAGACCGTGGCAAGCTGCAGGACGGCTGTGACGACAAGTGCTACGCCAGCGGGGCTACCGAACCGCACACGAGAACCGTTCTTCATGCGTGCGGGACGATTGTACGACTTCGCAGGGGCCGCGTAACCGGCGGCCCCTGCCGGGGTCGCGCTATGGGGTGTGGCGCGCTGACAGCGCCGAGGCGCCGATCGAGTCACCGTTGACGATCAACTCGACCCGTCGATTCTGCTGACGTCCGGCCGGCGTGTCGTTCGACGCGACCGGCTGACTCTCGCCGAACCCCGCCGTTCCGACAGCGCTCGACGCGATTCCCTGGGAAACCAGATAGGCGCGGACCGAGGCGGCGCGGTTCTCCGACAGACGTTGGTTGTAGAACTCTTCGCCGACGCTATCGGTGTGTCCCTCGATCTGCAGCCTCAGCTCGGGTTGCGACAGCAGAATGCCCGCGACGCGCGCGAGTTTCTCGCGCGTGGCTGACTTCAGCGTCGCGCTGCCGGTGTCGAACAGCACGTCGGAGAGGTTGACGATCAGCCCGCGCGCGCTCTCGCGCGTCTCGAGCACCTGATTGAGCTGCTGCCGCAATTGATCACGCAGCGACGCCCGTTCGCGATCGGCCTGTTCGGCCGCCGTTCGCGCCTGCTGCGCTTGTGTTTCGGCGGCGAGCCGGGCGGCTTCCGCTGCCGCCTTGTCGCGCTCCATCTGTGCGGCCAGCGCCCGCGCCTGCTGCGCCTGCGCCTCGGCTGACTGACGGGCAGCCTCGGCCAACGCCTTGTCGCGTTCCGCCGCAATTCGAGCGGTCTCCGCCTGCAGCCGTTCGATCTCGGCGAGCTTGCGCGTGGCTTCTTCAGCCCGCGCGCGGTCGAGCGCCGCGCTCTCGCGCTGCTGCGCGAGCGCGCGCTGTTCGGCCTGGTACGCCTCTTCCTGTTTCTGCAGCGCGATCAGCCGCGCGTCTTCGGCGGTCTGCACCGACTGCCGCGCCGGCATCATCACCGCGTCGCTGCCTTTCTTGCGGGCCTGGGCGCTTTCGGCTTCGGCCAGCAGCCGCGTCGCTTTCATGTAGGTGTCGTCCGAGTGTTTGTCGGCGCCAGCAAGCCGCGCGAGCATCACCGCGTTGCGCGCCTCGGCGAGATCCAGCGGCGCCCCTGCCTCGAGCGGCTTGAGCTTGAGCCCGCGCAGATCCTGATTCATCGTGTACGTGCCGCGCTTCAACAGCTCGTACTTGGCCTGGATGACCTCCATGTTTCCTTTGGTCTCATCGCGGAGGCTGTTTTCCAGGACGACGACATCGCTCGGCTGGGTCACGGCGAAGTAGGGTTCGGCCGTCACGATCATGCCGAACGACTGCAGCTCGGTCGTGACGCGAATCTTGGCTTCGTCGCCGTTCACCACCTGAATCTCGCCAAGGTTCGTCGCGCGACCCTCCGGCGTGATCGCCCAGAGCACATACGTGAGGTACTCCGGGCCGAACTGCGTCGGCGCCCCGAGCTTGTCGAACTTGGCCTCGATGTCGATGACGCCCTTCTTGCCCTGGACTTTCGCTTCGCCCAACGCGAGCGGCATCAGTGTCGTGCCCCTGAAGTCGATGTCCGTGTCGCCCTTCCGCGGCCGGTAGTTGATGGCGGGTGTCACGTGGCCCACGACGGTGACCCGGAAGATCGGCGTCTGGCCCTGCGGCGCCGCCGCGCCGAACTGTTGGCTCGGGTTGGGCGGTGTCTGCGCGATCGCGGTCCCGGTGAGCACACTGGCAACGACGAACGACATCGTGATGGCTCGCTTCTGCATGACGACTTGATCCGCAACTTCCAGTCCAGGTCGGATGCGCACTGTTTGACCCTCGCTTGCAAGAATCACTCGCGCGAAACTGCACGAGGGCAGGTCTCATCAACACGCTTGGATCACAGTTTTGGTTACCTCCCGGCGGGGCTCCTGAGGCCTGGGCTCTGGGGCCCTGGGGCGTTTGGAGGTGTGCATTATCATCGCCTCGGATGAAGTATCGTCGAGGGATGAGCGTCGGCTGGTTCACGGCGATTACGTCTGCCATCGCCGTGTGCGCGATGGCGGGCTGCCGATCGACCGAGTCGTCAGTCGACCCAGCCGCAGCTGACGTGGCCGCCGCCATGAAGGAAACCGAAGAGTGGCGCGCGATGCACGAGTCGAGCTATCGGCGCAATTGGGTGACGATCGCGGGGCTGCATTTCCTCGAGCCAGGTACTCAGACCGCAGGGGCGTCATCGACGAATGACATCGTGCTGCCCGCGGCCGTGTCATCGCCACGCATCGGCCGGTTCGTGCTCCAGGGCGACGTCGTGCGCTTCGAGCCCGAGCCGCAAGCCGGCGTCCACGTCGGCACTCGCCCGGTGACGGCGCCGATCGCCCTGGCCGATGACGCCTCGGACGATCCGGACGAGCTCGAGGTCGGCGGCATCCGCATGGTCGTGCATCGAAGCGGCGAGCGGAAGTCGCTTCGCGTCTGGGATCCAAACGGCGAGATGGCGCGCGGCTTTCTTGGGTTCACGTGGTTTCCGATCGAGATGGCCTATCGCGTCACGGGGCGTTTCATTCCCGACGCGTCGCCTCGCGACATGAAGGTGGTGAACACCTTCGGCGATGTCGACACCTATCAGACAGCAGGTGTCGTCGAGTTCGCGTTGCAGGGTCGGACACTGCGCCTGCGGCCGTTCACGACGCGTCCCAAGCGGTTCTACATCGTGTTTCGCGACGCGTCGAGCGGCCAGGAAACCTACGAGGCGGCGCGGTTCCTCTATTCCGATCTGCGCGACGATGGCACGACGGTGCTCGATTTCAACCAGGCGTACAACCCGCCGTGCGCGTTCAACCCATATACGACCTGCCCGATCCCGCTTCCAGAGAACCGCCTCGCCGTGAAGATCCTCGCGGGGGAGAAGGCCTATCCCGTTCATCCCACGCTGCCGACGGATCGCAAAGGGAGCTGAGCTCGCGCTATCGGTAGTGATCGTGAGTCACGGTTAGACCGCGCTCTCGATCGTCCATGTATCGCCAGATGTCCGGGCGTGATCCATCGACGTCGGTGAATCCGTACTCCTGCGCCAACTGACCGGATGTGACCGTCTGCTGATTCCAGCGTGCGCGCTCGGGATCGGACGCGAGGGCGACGATCGCGCGGCCGACGTAGCGGGGCGACTCGGAGAGCGCGAAGTCTTCGGGTGCTGAGGGACGACCGCTCTGGATGGCATCGCGCCAGTTGCCTTCGGTGACGCCGAAGTTCTCCAGCATCATCTCCGATCGCAGCCAGCCTGGTGTGACGGCCGTCGCGCTTCCGCCGAACGCTTTCAGCTCGTGACCGAGGGCGAATGCGAGGCGGCTGACAGATACCTTGGCGAGATCGTAGAAGGCGGAGATGCGGTAATGCGACGCGTTGTAATCGACCGTGCCGTCGGTGACTTCGACGAGCAGCCCGCCTGGTGTGCTCGCGAGCAGCGGGAGCAGGTGATGTGCCGTGATCAGATGCGTGTCGATCGCGAGGCGGAGGATGCGCAGCCCGACGTCGAGATCGTGCTGCCAGATCGGCTTGTTCCAGTCGGGCGGGCCGCCTTTGAGCGTCTCGGCGCCCCAGATGTCGTTGACGAGCAGGTCGATGTGCCCGAACTCCGCCCGCAGCCGGTCGGCGAGCTCCTTCACGCGTCCGGACTCGAGATGATCGATCGGCACCGCGATCCCCGTGCCGCCCAGGCCCGTCACGAGCTCGGCCGTTTCTTCGATTGTTTCTGGACGGTTGTATTCGGACCGCTGGCCGCGCGTCGTGCGCCCCGTGCAGATGACGGTTGCTCCGGCTTCACCCAGGGCGGCGGCGATTCCGCGGCCGGCCCCTCTCGTCGCCCCGGCGACGACGGCTATCTTCCCGAGCAACGCGTCCATGGCCGTCTCCTATTCCCTGACTCCTGGGACCTGGCCCATGGCTGAATCCTGACCGCTGATTCCTTCAACCTGGCCCAGGCCTGATTCCTGATTCCTGAATCGTGATTCCTGCGTTTATGATCGCCGCCAACAAGGAGGCGTGGCGTGCGCAAGTTGACTGTTCCGGTGGCAGCCGCTGCAGCGGCTGTGCTTCTGACGATGGCGGTGACGTCGATGACCTCGACCGCCGCGGGTACCAGCTACGCCGAGGATCGAGCGGCGATTGAGAATCTCCAGGCACGGTATCTGTTCGCGATGGATTTCGGCGATCCCGATCTCTACGTCACAACGTTCACCGAAGACGGTGTACTCGACGTCGGGTCGGGCGAGATTCGCGGTCGCAAGGCGATTCACGACGTGATCGCGAAGATGCCCAATTCACGGACCACTGAGAACGGGCTGCGTCCGGCGTCCGGGCGCCACAACATCTCCAACATCGTTCTCAAGGTCAACGGAAACAAGGCGGTGGGCCGGGCCTACTGGTTCCACTACAGCAACAATAACCCCGAGAGGAAGTCGGTCTTCGACGGATACGGCCACTACGAGGACGAGTTGGTCAAGGTCAACGGACAGTGGCTCTTCAGCAGGCGCAGGATCTACAACGAGGGGCGCGCGGAGTGGGCGCACAAGGGCGGTAATCCGGCTTGGTAGCGCTCGATAGGGCCGCTGCGCGGCAGGGCCAGTGGCGCGGTGGGGCGGGCTTCGGGCCCGTAGGGGTCAGGTGGCATGGTTGGGGGGATTTCGATGAAGCGAGCACTCATGGCATTGCTGGTGGCGTCGGCGTGGTGGATCGTCACCGTCGCCCAAGCGCCAGTCACCGTGTTCGAAGGAGCGCGGGTCATCGTCGGCGACGGGCGTGCGCCGATCGAGAACGCGACGATCGTGGTCAACGGCGCGAAGATCGCGCAGGTCGGCCGTGCGTCGGACGTGAAAGCGCCGGCGGGCGCGACGCGCGTGAGCCTGACCGGCAAGACCGTGATGCCGACGATCGTCGATACGCACGTGCATACGAGTCAGGAGCGCGAGGCGCTGACGCAGGATATGCGACGCCGCGCGTACTACGGCGTCAGCGCCGCAATGAGCCTCGGTCAGGACACCGGTGAGGCGCCGTTCCAGATCCGCGCGCAGCCGATACCAGGCGCCGCGCGCTTCTTCACGGCCGGCCGTGGCATCACGGCGCCGGAGCCGGGCCGAACCGACGCGCCGTACTGGATTCAATCCGCCGACGAAGGCCGCAAGGCGGTGCAGGAGCTGGCCAAGCAGAAGGTCGACATCGTCAAGGTCTGGGTCGACGATCGCGACGGTAAGTACAAAAAGCTGACGCCGGATCTCTACGGCGCAGTCATCGACGAGGCGCACAAGAACAAGCTTCGGGTCACGGCGCACCTGTTCACGCTCGAAGACGCAAAGGGGCTCTGGAAAGCTGGCATCGACGCGTTCGCGCACGGCGTGCGCGATCGCGATATCGACGAAGAGTTCCTTTCGATGGTGAAGAAACGTCCCGCGTTCGTGCTCGTGCCGAACCTGCCGGACCGAGGCGTGAAGACCGATCTGAGCTGGCTGAAGGCCAGCCTCTCAGCCGGCGAGCTGCAGAAGCTCGAAGCGACCAACACTGATCGGCCGGACGCGCAGAAACAATTCGGCATTCAAGCCCGGAACCTGGCGAAGATGAGCGCTGCTGGCGTCCGCGTGGCGCTCGGCTCGGATGGCAACACTCCGTGGGCGCCGCACGTCGAGATGGCCGACATGGTGGCCTCGGGCATGACGCCGATGCAGGTGATCGTCGCCGCGACGCGGAACGGCGCGGAGTTTCTTCGCATGAGCGACTCGGGAACGATCGAAGCTGGCAAGAGCGCCGACTTCCTCGTCCTCGACGCGAACCCGTTGGACGACATCACCAACACACGCCGCATCTCGTCGGTGTACCTCCGCGGTGTGGCCGTCGAGCGCAAAGGCGGTTCGTAGACCGATTTGGTTGAGACCACGCGACATCGCATCGACACGACGGGTCAGGGCGACGTGCACGACCTGACTCCGCTCGTGTCGCGCGTCCTCGATGCGTCTTCGATGGCGGCCGGCCTTGTCACCGTTGCCGTCGTCGGATCGACCGCGGGCATCACGACGATCGAGTTCGAGCCTGGCGCCGTCGCCGATCTGAATCGAGTGTGGGAGCAGCTCGCACCGCGCGACGGCGAGTACGAGCATCACCTCCGATGGGGCGACGACAACGGCTCGAGCCACGTCAGGGCGGCGATGCTCGGTCCTTCGCTTTCGCTCCCCTTCGATCGAGGCCGGCTTTGTCTCGGCACGTGGCAGCAAATCGTGCTCGTCGAGTTCGACACGCGGCCTCGCGACCGAGAGGTGATCGTTCAGCTGATCGCGTAGCGTCAGCGCCATGCACCCAGAATCGCGCCCATCACCACGAACGCGACGACCCAGTAGCCGCCGTTGATAGCGGTATAGGCGAACGGGCGGCGCTCGAAGAGGGCAACGGTGCCCATTCCGAGCACGACCCACACGGCTGACAGCAGTCCGGCGGTCGCGCCCCATGTTGTCGTTGTGTCAGGCGCGTTCAGGAACATGGCCAGGTTGAACGCCATGATGACGGCGAACACGAACGCAAGGCCGAAGATCACCGCCTGATTCCCAGTTCGGACATCCGCCTCGGTGAATCGATTGGCCTTCATCCAGGCCTGCTGGAAGAGCAGCGGGCAATACCACAGTCCCCCAATCACGAACGTCGATGCCGCGGCGGCGACGACCGCCAGGTAGTTGATTGAGCCCACGTCAGCCTCCTGATCCCCTGTTACGTGTTTGGCCCGAGGCGTGTACGATTGCCGCGATGCCGGGCTTTCCCGCCACGCGTCATTCGGTCATCGAGCGCATGCGGACGGCGGACGAAGGTGCCCGCGGTCAGGCGTTCGGCGACCTGGTTCACGGGTACTGGAAGCCGCTGCATCGCTACCTGTGCCTGCACTGGCATTTGTCCGAAGACGAGGCCGAAGAAGCGACGCAGGCGTTCTTCACCGACGCGTTTCAGAGGGAGTGGCTCGCGCGCTATGACCCGGAGAAAGCGCGCTTCCGCACCTTTCTTCGCGTGTGCGCCGACAGGTTCGTGCTGAATCGGCGGCAAGCCGCCGCACGGATCAAGCGTGGGGGCGGTGTCGAGACGGTGTCGTTGGAGGCCCAAGGAGAGCTCGCTGCCGAGCTCGCGAGCCAGCCAGACGCCGAGAGCCTCTTCAAACGCGAGTTCGTCCGGGCGCTGTTCGAGCGCGCCCTCCACGATCTCCGTACGGAATGCGAGCACGCGGACAAGGGCCTGCACTTCGTCCTGTTCGAACGATACGACATCGAGCCTGCCGACGACGTCAGTTACGCCGCACTGGCGCGCGAGTTCGGTCTCACCCAGGCGCAGGTGACCAACAACCTCGCGCAGATCCGGAGGCGATTCCGCGAATGTGCCATCGACGCGTTGAGGTCGCTGTGCGCCAGCGACGACGAGTTCCGCCGTGAGGCCGCGGAACTGTTCGGCGTGGACCCCACATGAGCCCGCTCACCGACGCGGCCGTCGAACGACTGAGAATCGCGGCACACCGGCCGCAGATGCCGTCCGATCGGTATGCGATTAGCGGCGAGATCGGTCGCGGCGGCATGGCGACGGTGTATGCCGCCCGCGATACGACGCTCGGACGCGACGTCGCGATCAAGGTCGTGAACGCGGTCGCCAGCCCGGCATCCGAAGAGCGATTGGCCGCCGAATCACGCGTGCTGGCCCGGCTCGAACATCCAGGCATCGTGCCGGTGCACGACGCCGGGCAGCTGCTGGATGGCCGGCCCTTCTACGTGATGAAGCGGGTCCAGGGGCGCACGCTGACCGACTACCTCCGCGAGGAGTCCGATCTCGGCGAACGGCTACGCGTGTTCGAGTGTGTGTGCGAAGCGACGGCGTTCGCGCATGCGAACCGGATCCTGCATCGTGACCTCAAGCCGGACAACATCATGATCGGCGCGTTCGGCGAGGTGATGGTCATGGACTGGGGCGTCGCCAAGTCACTCGACAGTTCGGTAATGGGGTCGGGAGTCATTTTACGTAACTCGAAAAATGACTCCCGACCCCATTACAAAACCGATCACGGGACGGTGCTTGGCACGCCGGGGTTCATGGCGCCCGAACAGGCCGAGGGCGACGTCGACGATCTCGACGCGCGAGCCGACGTCTACAGCCTCGGGGCGATTCTGGCGACGATGGTCGTGGGGGACGTCCGGGCTCTTCGATCCGTCTGCGCGCGCGCGATGGCGACCAACCGCGACGAGCGCTACCCCTCGGTCGCGGCGCTGCGCGAGGAGATCGCCAGATTCCGCGCCGGCCGGGCTGTTGCCGCACACCAGGAGACGGCGTTGGAGAAAGCGGGCCGGATCGCCAGGGTCTATCGCATGCCAATCCTGCTGGTGCTCACCTACATGACCATGCGGGCACTCGTCGCCATCATCGCGGGGTGGTAGGTACACACGTCTCGTCGAAGACGTAATCAGAGGACATGAGCAAAACACTGCTGGGAGTCGTGATCGGTGGCGTGCTCGGGATCTTCGATGGTTTGACCGCGTTGATCTCGGCGCCGGAAGTGGCACCGGCGATCGTGGGGATCGTGATTGGTTCGACGATCAAAGGGCTGATTGCCGGCGCCGCGATCGGGTTTTTTGCGAGGAAGGTTCGATCCCTCCCGGCTGGGCTCCTGTTCGGTCTCGCCGTCGGCGCATTCCTCGCTTTTCTGATCGCGGCGATTCCGCAGCCGTCGGGCGAGCACTACTGGTGGCAGATCATCCTGCCCGGAAGCGTCGTGGGACTGATCGTCGGCTATGCCACCCAGCAATGGGGCGGCGCGCAGACGTCGTGACGTTGGTTACCGATGCCGCAGGGCGGCCATTGGATCGGTGCGAGACGCCTTCCACGCGGGCACGAACGAGGCCAGGCCGACGACCGCCATCACGACCCCGGACGCTGCGGTGAACGAGACCGGGTCGGCCGCGCTGACGCCATACAGCAGGCTGACCAGAGCGCGCGAGATCAGCAGCGCCGAGAAGATGCCAAGAACAGCGCCGCTGAGGCCCAAACGCAGCCCACGCCCGAGAAACCGCCGCACGACGTCGGCGCGATCGGCGCCGACGGCCATGCGGATGCCGATCTCGTGCTCGCTCTGGCGTGCCGAGTAGGACACCATCCCGTAGGTTCCCAGCGCCGCCAGCAGCGCGGCGACCGCACCTAGTACCGCGATCACCCCGGCTGCCATCGCGAGCACGAAGAATCCAAGCTCGGTCTGTTCGCGCAACGGGCGAGCGTCGAGAATTGGCAGGTTGGCATCCATGGACTGAACACGCGCGCGCAGTCGCGTCAGGTTGGCCCCCACGTCCTCATGAGCGCGGACGTGCACGAACATCGGCGCCAGGCCGTACTGCTCGTACGGGAAGTACACGAACGGCATGGGCTCCTCGTCGATCCGCAGGTACTTGATGTCCTGAACGACGCCGACGACGTTCACCCATTCTCCACGCGACACACGCAAACGTTTCCCGAGTGCATTTTCGGCGCCGTTCCAGAAGCGCCGTGCCAGCGTGGCGTTGACGACGGCGACCTTGGCGCTCGATGTGTCGTCGGTGTCGCTGAAGTCCCGTCCGGCCAGCAACGGAATGCGCAGCGTGTTGAAGTAATCGGACGCGATCGGGTTGATGAGAAAACGGAGATCTTCTTTGGGACGCGCCACGTAGCCTTCGATCTCGATATCGCGCGTGCGCCCCGGGACGAGCGTCATCGGCGTTTGCGCCGCCAGCGTCGCCGATTCCACTCCAGGCTCAGCGCGCAGCGCATCCAGCAGATTGCGATAGAAGGCGAACCCACGCGATGCGTCATATCCGCTGGACTGCAGGTTCAGCAGCAGTGAGGCCACTCCGCGCGCCTCGAAGCCGGGATCGGCGCGGCGCGCAGAGTCGAGGCTTCGCAGCACGAGCCCGGCGCCGACCAGCAAGACCATCGACACGGCGACTTGCGCGACCACGAGAACATTGCGCATGCGTGAGCTCGTGGCGGTGCGAGGTGACAGTTCGTCCCTCATCACCGACGCCAGGTCGACGCGAGACACTCGGAACGCCGGCAGCAGTCCGAACACCATCGCACACCCGCATGACAACAGCACGGCGAAGGTGACGACGAGCCCGTCGATCGAGGTATCGAAGAACACCCTCCCCGCCGGGCCGACTTCGGCCACGCCGCTCGTGTTCATCAACCTCCCGAGGCTTTCCGACGCGAGCAGGCCGGCAATGGCGCCTGGGATCGCTAGCGAGAGGCTTTCGATGAACAGCAGGCGCAGCACACGCGGTCGACTGGCGCCGAGCGCGAGGCGAGCGGCGATCTCGCCATGGCGGCTGAGCCCTCTGACCAGCACGAGGTTCGAGACGTTGGCGCAGACGATCAGG
>DASRJR010000088.1:0-5619 GCA_035649395.1 Vicinamibacterales bacterium | reverse complement strand
CGTGTGGTTCGGCAACGTCGAGCGTGTCGCCTCGGAGCGGATCGGGCGCGAAACGGTCACTTACGTCAGCAATATCTACAAGTACTACGTCACCTACAAACTGATCAGCGATCAGCGGGATCGACGCGAGGCGGCGAAGGGGCAACTCGCGAAGCCCAAGTGACGACCTGGCGACCCTCGACGTTGTGAACAGGAGATGGACATGTACCGAGCCATCCTGACAACCGTCGCACTCGGTCTCGCGCTGATCGGACTGACCGCAATCCCGGAGTCCGCTCAGCTGATGCCGAAGGCTGCCCAGGCACAGGGCAAGACGTCGCGGAAGAAGGCGACCATACACAGAAGTCCAAAGCGAGCACCAAAAAGGACGCGCTCGACGATGCGCTGGGCAACCTGAACCGATCGACCAACCGGCTGCGGCGAAAAGTCGACCCGACCGACAAGTGGATGGAAACGAAAGGCGAAGTGGAGAAAGTGGCGATGATGCGCGAACGATCAACCAGGTGGTCGCGCGCGGCAGCCATGGGCCCGAGGCGACCAGGCTGTGGGCCGTACTCCGAACGGGCATCAACGATCTGGCGAGGGCGTATGGGGTGCCACCACTGGGAGTCTGAGCACCCGCACGTATTTCGCGGAACAGGCCCGACCCACGCAATCAGGCGACGCCGACAACCGACTCGACGTCACCGAGCCCACTGACGTCAGATCGATCACTCCCGTCTCCATTCCGCGACGCGCGGCACATCGCTTGCGCGAGCCCGGCTTCGCGCCGTGACATGTGTGTCGAGAGTGCTGCATATCACGGCCGTTTCCGGAAGACGTCACAGGCACACGTCTCCGGCGCCCCGTGGTCGATCACGACATGTCGTGGGCGGATTTCAGCGGGAGCGCAGACTACTCCGATTTCACACCGATGCAGGCAAGGCAGCTCTCAGGCGAGCAAGGGGCAGGGCACGGGCCTCAAACGGGGGCTCGTGCCGCCCGAATACGACGTCGTGGTAGAAAGCCAGTCGTCAGCGGCGGCCGCGTGCTGATGTCTCACGCGGCAGGTCCGCGTGCCGTTCTGCGCATCGCCGGTCTGGTGCTGATCGGTGTCGTCGGTGGCGTGGGCTGCGCTCGCTCGCATCTCGACATCTCCGATGAAGTGCTCGCGACAGCGACGCCCGAGGTCCTCGAGCGTGTCAGGGCCAATCCCTACAACTACTTCCGCCTGGTCAACCGCGAATGGACGACGCGGGTCTGCGAGATGCTCACCGCAGATTTGCTCGTTCAGCCTGTCGTCCAGCTGCACGGCGACGCTCATGTCGAGCAGTTCGCTTACATGAGAGATGCCTGGGGACTCGATGATTTCGACGACGCGACGCGGGGTCCGGCCCCCGTCGACATCGTGCGGTTCTTGGGCTCGATCGACCTCGTCGCACGCGAGCGCCGCTGGTCAAACGACCGCAACCGAACGTTCGATCGCTTCTTCGACGGCTATCGCAAGGGTGTGTCCGAGCCGGCGTATCAACCTCCCGAGCCCGCCGTCGTGCGCCGCCACAAGGCCGCGACGCCGCCCGCATCGCGCGAGGCGTTCCTCGCGTCGTCGGAGGAGCTGATGCGACCGATACGCGAGGCGCGACTGAAAGGAGCCGTCGCGTCGATGCGCGCCTTCGGCGAAATCGTGCGGCTCGGTCGTCCCGACATCTCTGACGGATACTTCCGCGTCGTGCGTGCCGGGGCGCTGGAGATGGGCATCGGGAGTGCGGTCCTGCCGAAGCTGTTGATACGGCTCGCGGGTCCGTCGGACGATCCCGCAGACGACGTGCTGCTCGAGGCCAAGGCCGTCAGGCCGCACGGCTCGGATACGTGCCTCGAACAACCGGCCTCGAGGTCAACGCCGACGTTCCGGATCGTGCAGGGCAGCCAGCAGGTCGGACGGCTGAAACACTCCCTCCTGGTCGCAGGCCCGGACCTCGCGATTGCCGAGATGGCCGTCGAGGGCAAGCACCTGAGCGACTGGTGGATCCGAAGCTGGGACCCGACCTACCACGAGATCGCGCTCGACGACCTGCAATCAGTCTCGGACCTCGCCGACCTCGCCTACGACGCCGGAGTGCAGCTCGGCGCGGGCGCCGTCCCGGGGGAGAACGCGACGCTGCGGCGGCACCTGGCCGCGTCGATCGAACAGGCGGAGCCGCGGCTTCGGCGCGACGCAGAACAAATGGTCGACGAGCTGCTGCGAGGGTGGCGCAGGCTCGAGAAACGTCACTGACGAGGGAGTTTTTCTCTTATGCCTTCTGCCTTGCCTTCGACCAGTTCGTCAGCGAGTGCTAGAGCGACTTCAGGTACTCCACGAGGTCGGCCTTGTGTCGCCCTGACAGGTTCAGCCGGAACTGCCTGTTGTAGTGCGGTCCGTCCGGCCTGGCGGAGGCTGTCCGGAATGCCGTAGCGACGGCGCAAGGCCGTCATTTGCCATCCACAAAGTCGTGCGGGAATTGAACGTCCACACCGCAGCCAGCCGGCACGCGGGTTGCCGGCGACGTCTTGGTCTTTTCCGGCCTGAGGAATTCACGATGATGTCGCGCTTCTGGTTCCGGCGAACGTATGGGATCGTCAGCGGCGTGTTTCTCAGCGTGCTGGCGGTCGAGATCCTCATCGCCCAGCAGCCGCCACAACGCTTCGGCGGAGCCTACTCGAGTCTCGACGAACGTCGTCAGCAGCTCGTCGGCGACTGGGTGGCGCGGTTCACCAAGGTGACGGGGCAGCGTCTGGATGCGAGGTCGTTTTACGACGACATTCTCAGCCTCTCCACGAAGACGACCTTCGACGCCGTGACGCACGCCCTGATGACGAGCCCGCTGACCGACGCGTCGGGCCAGACATTCGGTGACGGCTTGGCGCTCATCGAGCGCGTTGACAGCGTGAAAGGCGAAGTCTCGGGAGCGTCGAGCGATCGCCAGTATCGGATGTACGTCCGATTGACATCGAACGCGCGCGAGATGCTGAACCGCTCGCGCGAGTTCAAGCGCGGCGTCGACAACACCGTCTATCACAAGGGCTATCCGATTAACTACCGCGAACAAGGGGGTGCGCCGTCGATTCAGGTCTCAATTGCGATGGACGGTCGTCTGGCAGATATTGACGTCGATTATCGAGCGTCGATCTTCCCCGTCTCGTTGTTCAACGGACACCTGAGCGCGGCAAACTCGGACGTCCGCGCCGGCGACAACGCCGAGCGCCACGCCGGGCGGTGGAATGGGTTTCAAAACTGGTGGCGGGGCTTCTTCGGTGCCCGACTCGACCGGCCCCCTGAGGGCAAGGATACGATTCCCGCGTTTACGCTGCCGAAGGTACCCCGCGCGGGCAAGAAGAATATCAATGAGATGGTGCCTGACTTCCTGCGGGCGTGGCTGGTCGAAGGCAACGTGGTGGCGGCGATGGGCTATGTGTCGGAACGGTCCTACGCGTGCCTGGCGCAGGATACGCCCGATCCGTCTGCCTACGACCGCGGACTCGCGCCGGTTCAGATCCTGGTCAATCTGAAAGCCGCCCACGGCGACCTCGGCAGCCGCGACTCGCTCGAGGGACTCACGATCGGCGTGCCGCTTCCGATCCCTGGGCTTCGCGCGGTGCGCCAGCCTCACCAAGCCCAGTTCGTTCTCTACGACGTGCCGGATGACATGGCAGCCAGGTTCGACTGTGCGAGCCGGCTCACGCCGGGCGCGCCGACGAAACAACCGCGCGCATACGGACAGCACTTTGCTGCGAGCTTCCGCGTCGCCGGAGCAGCGAACGACACGTCGGTCGCGCTTCTGTGGGCCAAAGAGGACGGGTACTGGAAGATCGTGTCCTGGCACGTCGCGCCGAAGCCCGATGAGACGCCGGTTCCGCCGGTGCCACCCGAATCCAAGGTCGTTCGGATTAAAGCGGACCTCACCTTGGTGCGGGCAGCCAACGCCTTCGTGGACACCTGGTTGATTCGCAAGGACTACGACGCGGCGTTTCGATACCTGTCGACGAACAGCTACGCGTGCTACGACCTCGTGCGAGGTCCTGACGCACCCGCGTCGACATCCCTCGACGATGCCGGCCGGAAACTTCGCGCCAGTCTCGAACGCATCGGCCAATGGGTGGGCACGGACCGCAATCTGGAGACGATCGTCGAGGCGGCCGAGCCGATCCACCCGTCGATCCGCGTGATGGAGCAGCCGTACTCGCGCATGTTCAGCCTCACCAGCTTTCCTGCTGCACTCGGCGACGCCGTCGAATGTGATGCCCGCGCCCGTGGCGCGGTGCCACCCGATCCGGTGCCGCTCGAGTATGGGCAAGCCTTCGGCATGACGTTCCGGTTTCGCACTCAGGCCGGCGACGCGCCCGTCCTGCGTCTGCTATGGCGGAAGGAAGGCGACGCCTGGCGAGTCACGTCGTACGACGTGGAGCTGCCCTAGCGGTTGGCCCGAGACGCAGAATGCCAGCACCAGTACGGGCCGATTCGGTTCGAACAATCGATGTCGATCTCCACAACACGGATCGCATCCCGTCATCGTCTGTCGAGACGTCGACTCCGATCGTCAATCGGGCTGTCGTGTGGCGTTGAAGCGCACGGCCATTTGCCTCGCCCTGGTCTCCCTCGTGGCATGCGCCAGCCTGGATAAGAAGGCGACGCGGCCCGATCTCACGCCCTGGCCGGAAATCCGGCCCGATTTCCGCATGGAAACGCTGCGGATGCGCCTGCACGAGTACTCGATCACGTTCGCCGCGGACGTCGATCTGGCTGCCACCGCGATCGAGCGACAGGCCGCCGATTCCACCGTCCGGCGCAACGCCTTACTGTGGAGGGTCCGCGCCGTACCGGAGATGCGAAAGGCGTGCTTCCGGCTGGAGCCGGTCGGTGCCCTCGTCGACGCGTGGATCTTCGCACGCCAGATGGATCAGCTCTTTCGCGACGGCGCCGGCGCCGGCGCCTTCGGCACCTTCCAACCCGAAGCCGTCGAGGTCTCGCGCCGACTCGTGCAGCAGATGAGAGAGATCGGCGGTTCGATTGCCGTGTCTCCTCAGGCCACGATCGAGTTCGAGCATAAATTCATCGACCCGTGGCTCACCGAACACCCTCTTCGCGACCTCACATTCGTCCGCGAATCTCCGATGGGCCGTTTCGCCGATCAGTCGCGGGCCGGCGGCGACATGTTCGAGTCCGTTGGCACCATCGAGGAACTGGCGGTCAGCCTCTCCCAGCAGGCGCGCATTTACCTCGCGGATTTGCCGCGACAGGTTCGCGGAGAAGTCGACCTGATGCGCCTCGACATGCTGTCTCCCGAACGCGTGGCGTCGATGCAGGGCGACTTGCACGTCAGCGCCGCCGCAGCGGATCGCATCGCGTCAAGCGCCGAAGACCTTTCGGCGCTCGTCCCGAACGAGCGACAGATCGTCCTCGACGAGTTGAGTCGGCAGCGAAACCTGATCATGGGCGCGGTTTCCGTCGAGCGGGAACTGGCGGTCAACGCGATCATCCGGGCGTTTGCCGCGGAACGCAGCGAATTGCTGCGCAATGTCGACTTGGAGCGGCTGGCCACGCTCGAGTGGGCGACGGCTGAGCGTCGTGAGGCGATTGCGGACGTGCGCCGCGCGCTGGCCGGC
>DASRJR010000087.1:0-3536 GCA_035649395.1 Vicinamibacterales bacterium | reverse complement strand
TGCTCGTGTGCGGCGATCAGCGCGTCGGCGACCTGCCGCGCAATCGGCAGCACGTCGTCGAGCGGCATCGGACCGCGCGCGACCAGATCGGCGAGCGTCGGCCCATCCACCAACTCCATCACGAGCGCCAGCGTCTCGCCGGCCTGTTCGAGCCCGTGTATCTGAGCGATGTTGGGATGATTCAGCGACGCGAGCAGCTGCGCTTCGCGTCGCAGCCGCGCCATGCGGTCGGGATCGAGCGCGAGTGGCGCGGGCAGCATCTTGATCGCGACATCGCGATTGAGCACCGTGTCTCGGGCGCGGTAGACCTCGCCCATTCCGCCTTCGCCAAGTTTGCCGAGGACTGCATAGGGACCCAATTGCTGCCCGATCATTTGCTCGATGTCCTCGCCCAATTGACGACGACGGTAAACGGCGATGAGGTCTGATCGTCCGCTGTGTTGACGAGGATTCGCTGGCCATCGGGCGACACGTCATACACGCGGCGCTGCCCGCCGCGCTGGATCGCGAACAGCGGCCGCACGTCGCCGACGGTGAAACCGTCTTTCCGGTTTACAGAAGCCACCATCAGACGCTCATCACGATCGAGATAGAAGATCTCGCTTCCGTCTGCCCTCCAGGTTGGACTGCTGCCACCATCCTTCGAGATTTGACGCTTGCCACCGGGACCGGGGAACGGCGCGACATAGACTTCGGGCGCCCCGCTTTCATCAGAGGTATACGCGACAAGGCTGCCGTCAGGGGAAAAGCGGCCGTCCCTCTCGTCATACGGCGTGTTGCCCAGAAAGAGCTGCGGTTGGCGTTTGCCGGCGAGCGGCAGCAGCCATAAGTCGCTCGACTCCCCGCGTGCGTTCGAATACAGGACGAACTTCCCGTCGGGGGAGACGCTGTTCGGAGACTTGGCGAAGGTATCCGAGTACAGCGACTCCTCGGGCCCCAACTCGTTTGCGTCCTTTTGAAACAAGTCAGCACGGCCGCTCCGATCCGATTCGAAGATGACTCGGCGGCCATCGGGGAACCACACCGATTGTCGCTCCTCGCCCGAGTCGAAGGTGAAGCGCGTCCTCACTCCCTTCGCGAGATCGATGAGCCAGATGTCCCGCCGACCCAATGGTGCTGCGTTGATACTGACGAGCACGCGCCTGCCGTCCGGAGAAAGCGCGAGGTCCGCGTACTCCGCCCGATCAGACACGCCCTCCAACGCTTTGCCGTCTCGACTGAACCAAGTCAGCCTGGAGCCGCCGGCGCCCGCGTCCGTCTGATACGCGAGGACGGTGCTCGACGCGGAGAACGTGCCGACGCCGCTCGCCTGCGCAATGCGATCGGCGATGGGAACGGGATCGCCTTCGAGCCTGAGCCTGCGCTCATCGAACGGTTGGGCCATGAGCGTCGTGCCGCGCAGGAAAAGCAGGTGTCCGTTGGCGAAAACGACGTTGCGAACGGCGTTCGTCGCGGACGCATCGGCCTCGAGCACGCGCGTCCGCTCCTTCGAGTCGAGCGCTGTCAACCAATAGCCGGCGTTGGCGCCGCTGTTCACGCGAAAGAAGAAATGACGCCCGTCGGGGAGGAAAGCAGGACGGAGGTGATTGCCGCCATCACCCTCGATGACAACGGTGGTATCGGTCGGGACGCCGCCCGAGGCGGGCACCCGCTTGATGGGATTGATGCCGCGGACTCCTAGACCAAACGCAAAGATGATGACGCCGTCGCGCCCCCATGACGCCGAATTGAACGACGGCACATCACACAACGAAATCGGAACCCCTCCCGCGACGGCGACCTTCTTGAGCGAACCGTTGGCGTAAAACCCGAGCCATTCGCTGTCGGGCGACCAGAATGGCCCGATCGCGCCATCAGTCCCCGGCAACTCCCGTGCGACGAGCGAATCGAGCGAACGCACCCAGAGCCGATCGCGGCCGTCTGCGTTTCTGGCGAGAACCGCCACGAGACGGCCGTTGGGAGATACCGCGAGCGGCGCCGCCGCAACGCCTCCGTACCTGGTCCCCGACGCAAGACTCCACCCGGCCGGGGGCGACATGGCGAACTGCATCGTTCGCTCGTCTGACGGCGCGCGGAAGACGTACATCGCAGCGGCGGTCGCGAGTGCGGCGACGAGAGCTCCGACCGCGAACGACGCGATGCTGATCGTCTTCAGCGAGCGGCGAGTGCTCGAGGGAACGTCGAGTGCGGGAGCGTCTACAGAGTCCTCCAAGTCGAGCCGCGCGTCCGCGATGTCGGCAAGACGCCGCTTGCGATCCTTCTCGACGCAGCGACGCAGAAGCCTTCGGACCGACACCGGAGTGGTCGGCGGCAACGCCGCCCAATCCGGCTCGCGGGACAACACGAACGCGAGCGTATCGGCGACCTCCTCGCCGCCAAATGCGCGCCTCGCCGTGAGCATCTCGTAGAGCACACAGCCGAATGCCCAGATGTCGCTGCGCTTGTCCACACCCTTGCCGCGCGCCTGTTCGGGCGACATGTAGGCCGCAGTGCCCATGATGACGCCCATCAGCGTCATCGCCGGAGTCACGATCGTCGGCGACTGGGTGACGTGCGACGCCTCAGTGCCGGCGGGCTCCATCGCCTTCGCGAGACCAAAGTCGAGGACTTTCACCCGACCGTCGGGCTGCACCTTGATGTTCGCTGGCTTGAGATCGCGATGGATGATCCCCTGGTCGTGTGCGACTTCCAGCGCGTCGGCAATCTGTTTGGCGATCGACCGCGTGTCGTTCACGGATATCGGCCCTTCCGCGATGCGGTCGGCAAGGGTCGGCCCGTCGACGAGCTCCATGACGAGCGCCTGCGTCTCGTCGGTTTGCTGGAGGCCGTACACGTGCGCGATGTTGGGATGATTCAGCGACGCGAGCAGCTGCGCTTCGCGTCGCAACCGCGCGATGCGATCCGGATCGGCGGCGAGCGGGGCCGGCAGCATCTTGATCGCGACATCACGGTTGAGCACCGTGTCCCGCGCGCGATAGACCTCACCCATCCCGCCGACGCCGATCTGGGCGCTGATTTCATACGGGCCGAGGCGAACGCCTGGTGTGAGCGACACGGCGAGCAGCGCGATTATAGGCGGATGCGCAGCAGTAACGCCCGTTCGTCGTGTGCCGTAACATGGGCGTGTGGCGATGCTCGAGCGCGACTACGTCCTGAGGCTGATTCAACTGTTCGCGCAAGCCGTCGCCCGAATCCTCGGACTGAAGCGCGCCGGCCAGCTCGATGACGCGCTCGAGGCAGTGAGCCTCACGGCCGACGAGATCTTCGGGACGCTCCGTATCACACTCGATGCGATCGACCCACAGAGCGCCGCCAGGCTCCTCGCGAGCCAGGAGAAGATCGAGGTCTACGCCATCCTGACGGCGGAGGAGGCCTCGATCTTCGAGCTCAAGGGCGATGCGGCACGGGCGACGAACGGCTATCGCCGTGCGCTGTCGTTCTACCTGGAAGCCGAGCTCCTCGAGCTGACGATCAGCGACGAGGCATCGGCGGCGATCTCCGAGCTGCGCTCCAAGGTCGATGAAAGCACGCTGCCC
>DASRJR010000086.1:0-3407 GCA_035649395.1 Vicinamibacterales bacterium | reverse complement strand
ACCAATCCTCGCCCGTTACAACATTCCCGCGCCGGTCGTCGGCGGTCTGCTGATGGCGGCGATCATCACGGCAGCCCGCCAGTGGAACTGGACGCCGCTGGCGTTCACCACCACGCTGCAGACGCCGCTGATGATCGCGTTTTTCACGACGATCGGCTTTGGCGCCAGCGTGTCGCTGCTGCGCGTCGGCGGACCCGCCGTGCTGCTGTTCTTCGTGCTCTCGACGCTGATGGCCGTCCTGCAGAACGTCATCGGCGTCGCGGCCTCGTATGCGCTGGGGCAGCATCCGTTGATGGGCGTGCTGGCCGGCTCGGTCACGCTGACGGGCGGTCCGGCCACCGGTCTTGCGTTCGCGCCGCAGTTCGAGGCCGCCGGCGTGCCGGCGGCGGCGACGTTGGCGGTCGCGGCAGCGATGGCGGGCATTGTGTCCGGCGGCCTGATCGGCGGCCCCGTCGCGACGCGGCTCGTCGCGCGTCTGCGCGGCGCCGCAGCGGCCGTACATCCGCACGGCGCACATGGCCTTGCGGCGACGGTCGTCGAAGACAGGCTCGACCGCGAGCCGGCGGCGGTGCCCGAGGGCGAAGACGTCGAGTCCTACGCTTTGCTGAAAGCGCTCGTGCTGATCCTGACGGCGATGTGGATCGGCTCGTGGTTGAGCGCGCAGTTCGTGGCGCTGGGTGTGACGCTGCCGGCCTATATCGGCGCGATGCTCATCGCCGCCGTCATCCGCAATCTGGACGATGCTGCCGGTGTGATTCGACTGTCGCAGCGCACGATCGACGACCTTGGCGGCACCGCGTTGTCGCTGTTCCTGGTGATGGCGCTGATGACGCTGCGGTTATGGGATCTCGTCGGCGTAGCGCTTCCGCTCGCGATCATGCTGGTGCTGCAGGTGGCCGCCATCGCGGTGATCGCCGCGACCATCGTCCACCGCGTGATGGGGCGCGACTACGAGGCCGCGGTGATGGCTGGCGGCTTCTGCGGCTTCATGTTGGGGACGACCGCCAACGCCATGGCCAACATGGAGGCGCTGGTCGAACGCTACGGCCCGGCGCCGAAGGCGTTCCTCGTGGTGCCGATGGTCGGGGCGTTCTTCGTCGACTTCACGAACGCCATCATCATCACGTTCTGTTTGAATCTGTGGACGTAGCGGTCCGGCTAAAGCCGGACACTACAACCACAACGTAGCGGACCTGCTACCGAAAATCCTCCACGAGCATGACGTCGTTCACCGACGAGTCGATCCTCGTGAAGAGAATCGTGCGCCCGTCCGCGGTGACGTCGAGGCCGCCGTCAACGGGGCCGAGATTGTCTGCGATCGTGACGAGCTTTCGTGTCGTCAGGTCCAGGTACTGAATCCGGCTCCGCCCAGGCAGACCTTCGAGGTAGTAGACGCCGTTGTCGACAACGGCGAAACTGACTGACGTCACCCCGTCCGCGATTTTGACCGGCGCGCCTCCAGTCACTGGCTGGCGCCACAGCACTCCCGGTCCCAAGGAGTCCCGGTTCGCTGTGTAGTAGAGATACGCGCCATCTGGCGACTCGATGGCCATCATGCCAACGCCCGGCGACACTCGCACGGCTTCACCGCCACCTACCGGAATCTTCCAGATCGTCGGCAGACCGGTTCGCGTGGAGCTGAAGTAAATCCATCGGCCGTCTCGTGAAAACGTCGGGAACGTATCTGTTCCAGCCAGCGATGTGACGTTACGAACCTGCCCACCCTCGGCTGGCACCACGAAGATGTCACCGTCGCCGTTCACCCCGTTCGTGTGGAAGGCGATGAGCTGTCTGTCGGGAGACCAGCGCGGCCATCCAGGGTTAGTCCGCATCGTGGTGAGCTGGACGGCGCCAGTGCCTGAAATATCGGTGCGCCAGATTTCAAACTCGCCAGAGCGGCCCGATGTGAAGGTCACCTGACGGCCGTCGGAAGCGATGTGCGCGATAGCGTCCCGCCGCGTGGACGAGATCGCAAGCCGGGGCGGAGTCGATGCAGGTGTGCCCTGAGATGGAAGATCGATACGCCAGATATTGGCATCCGTGTAGCTGCGTATGTACGCCAGACGCGCCGAGCCGTCGGCGCGGGACTTCGATACGGTCGGCGACACACCGTCCTCACCCACGAACGGCAGACGCTGCGGTTCTCCTCCGTCGGGGATGCGAAGCCTCCACAGTGCGGATTTCGCACTGAACACGATTTCGCTCCCGTCCGGCGTCCATCTCGGGTTGTACGCATAGAGATCGAATGGCGTCAGCGAACGCGCTTCGCCCGTCACCTTGAGATCGGGCTGAAGGGCCTGCAGGTGAAGTCCACCGGCAAACGGCGCCACATCGCGCCGGAACACCAGCCACCCTCCGTCGGGCGAGATCGCCGGATCGCTGTCCGCAAAGACTGCTCCGTTCGTGAGCTGCCGTTTCTGGCCCGTTTGCAGGGACACGACGAACAACGCATCGGCTTTGTCAGGCCCGATCGAATCGGTGACGACGAGACAGCTCGAGTCCGGGCACCAGGCCAGTGTCAGCGGGCGCAGAAAGCCGCGCGGATGAATCTCGGCGACCTTGCGTTCGGGCCCGGTCAGCGGAGGCACGAGGCGCAGTTCGTTCACGCGCCCGTTCTCTCCACGGAGGAACGCGATCCAGCGGCCGTCCGGAGACCACTGGGCACTGTAGTCGTTGCCCGGGTCGCTGGTGAGTCGCAGCTGCGTGGCCGCGCCGATTTGCTGGACGTAAATGTCGGAGTTGTTGCCGTCCAGTCCGGTCCACGCAAACGCGACTTGATTGGCGTCTGGC
Source organism: Vicinamibacterales bacterium (assembly GCA_035649395.1). Lineage (GTDB taxonomy): Bacteria > Acidobacteriota > Vicinamibacteria > Vicinamibacterales > UBA2999 > Gp6-AA40. Next base: position 617 of record DASRJR010000086.1, on the reverse strand, counting down.
GAGAACGAGGGCGAGCGCGTCACTCCTGTCAACGACGTGAGCGGTACCGCCTGAAGCGGCGCCGTCGTTTTCGGTGCTCGCCCGTACTGCAACGCGAGCCACGCCGCGCCAAGAACAATGGTCGTCATCACGGGCGCCATCCACGGCCATCGGCGACGAGCGCGAACGGCCGGTTGTTGCGCTCGCGTCTCAGTGGCCGACTCGATCGCCAGATCCTCGAGTGCCACCTTCAAGTCGGCCATCGTTTGATAGCGCCGCGCCGGATCTTTACGCAGGCACCGCAGGATCGCCCGCTCGACGTCTTGAGGCACAGCGGCGAGTTGGCTGGGCGGCGCCGGATCGTCGTTGAGGATCTTGGCGAGCACGCCAACGCGCGAATCAGCCTCGAACGGCCGCCGCCCCGTGACCATCTCGTAGAGCACCGTGCCGAAGCTGAAGATGTCGGACCGCGCGTCGAGTCGATCCCCCGTGCCTGCTCGGGCGACATGTACGCCGCCGTGCCGACCACGAAGCCGGGATCGGTGAACGCGGCCGTCTGAAGCCGGCTCTGGTCGGACGCCGGCTCGAGCAGTTTGGCCAGGCCGAAGTCGAGCACCTTGATGGCGTCCTGATCGCTG
>DASRJR010000085.1:0-17829 GCA_035649395.1 Vicinamibacterales bacterium | reverse complement strand
ACCATCTTGTTGTCGCGCGCATCGACCATGTCGACCACGACCGAGCCGACGGTCACTTTGTTGGCGCGCGCGGTGCCCATACGGCTGCCGCCCAGCCCGTAGGGCCCGAACCCGCCCGAACCAAACGCGTTGATTTCGAGGCTCTCGTCCATCGCGGCGTGATAGGCCACGAACACGTCGGGATGCCGTCCGGTGTCGACCTGGATGAAGCCGCGGGCCGCAAGTTGCGCCTCGACCGCGCGAACGATGCGCTGATGGTTCAACTGGTCTTTGACCGGGTTGCCGCGGGTCCACGAGTAGCTGCGAAAGCTCGAGAAGTTCGCGGTCCGGTCGTAGTCGTACGTCACGGTGCTTGCCAGCACGGTCGTGCCGAGCCAGGCGATACAGGCCGCCGTCAGTAGGGTTGCGATTCGCATGATCGTCTCATCTCCTTGAAGCGCTGTGCCCATCGGGCACGCCTTCGACGCCGGCGACCAGGGGCAAGGACTGGGCCGCAGCGATCGAACGCTGCAGCCGAACGCGCAAACGTGCGGGTATGCGCCGGTAATGCAACAGGATGCGGCGCCCTCTCCTCGCTCATCGCCGCGGCCGCGGAGGGCTTCCACCCTTGCCCCGATCTGGACACGTTGTCCTTGCGCTTGTCCCGACTCGGGCAGACGGCGCTCGCCGGCTGCTGGCGTCATCCGCGAAAACCCTGCTGAATCAGGCCTTCTTCCCGCTGTTGACGACGACGGCACGCAACTCGCAAAGCGGGGCGGCCGGAGGTGAGTGTGACGCGTATTTCGTGGTCAATGCTGCTGATACTGCTGGTCGCGAGCGTGGCTGTGACCACGCACGCGCAATCCAAATTCTCGGTTGACGCCTCGAACATCCGCCTGGAGACGTCCCCTCCCAAGAGCACCACCAGCGACGGTGCACGCAGCGATCGCAAGGCCGACTCGTTGAAGGGTCTGTTCAAGGACGTCCGCCCCGGTGCGTGCCGCGCGCAGGCGTCTCCCCTCGTGCCGAGCTCGTCATGGCCTGCCCGCGGTGAACCCGCGATTACGGTCTGTCGGCCATGACCGGCACGCACGTCCCCCTCGAACGGTCGTCGGCCGCGGACGAAGCGAGCCTGCCCGAGGACCTGCTCGCCGAGCAGTGTGCCCGGGTACAGATGCTTCACGCGCTCGGTGTCGCGCTCTGGGCGATCAACTTCGTGATGGACATCTCGCTGACGCCGATGGGCGATCGCGGTCCCTATCGCCTGGTGATCGAAGGCCTCGGCGCGCTGCTGGCGGCCGGCGCGGTGGCGGCGACGCGCTTCGGACGATGCGCCTCGCGCAGGAAAATCACCGTTGGCCTTGCGCTGATGGTGCCGCACGCCTTCGGGCTGGGACTGCTCAACAGCTGGACAGTGCAACCCACAACGATGCGTCCGCTCTCAGGAATCACCGTGTTGATTCTGTTCTTTGGCATGCTGGCGCCGGCGCGGCCGTCGACGACGCTCGTGACCGCGCTGATTGCCGCGTCGATGGATCCGCTCTGCGTGTGGATTGCGCATCTGCGAGGACTACCGGTCCCGTCCGTCACGCGCACGTTGCTGATGTTCTATCCCAACTACGTGTGCGCCCTGCTCGCCGTGGCGCCGGCGCGATTGCTCTACAGGCTCGGTCGCGAGATTCGTGCGGCGCGAGCACTCGGCAGCTACGAGCTCGTCGAGCTGCTGGGCAAGGGCGGAATGGGCGAGGTGTGGCGCGCGCGGCATCGCTTCCTCGCGCGGCACGCCGCGGTCAAGCTGGTCCCGCCCAACGTGCTCGGTGCCGGCGCGCAGGCGGCCACCACGTTGAGCCGCTTCGAACGCGAAGCGCACGCCACTGCCTCTCTCACATCGCCCCATACGATTCGCGTGTTCGATTTCGGCTTCACTGGCGACGGCACGTTCTACTACGCGATGGAGCTGCTCGATGGTCTCGATCTGGAAACGCTCGTCCGGGAATTTGGTCCGCTGCCTCCCGCGCGGGCGATGCACATCATCCGGCAAGTGTGCCACTCGCTCGCCGAGGCCCACGCGGTCGGCGTGATCCATCGCGACATCAAACCGGCGAACATCTACGTCTGTCGCATGGGGCTCGAGCACGACTTCGTCAAGCTGCTCGACTTCGGCCTCGTCAAGCTGACCGATCCGCATCAACGCTCGATGCAGCTCACCGTCGAGCCGGTGATCATGGGGACGCCCGCCTACATGGCGCCTGAAGTGATTCTCGGCGGCGAGCCCGCCGATCACCGCGCCGATCTGTACTCCCTCGGCTGCGTCGCGTATTTCCTGCTCACGGGACGACGCCCGTTCGACGGCGACCAGGCGATGAAGGTGTTGATGCAGCACGTGCAGGACGATGTCGTCCCGCCGTCGTGCCGCACAGAGCTGCCGATTCCGCCCGCAGTCGATGAACTCGTGTTGATGTGCCTGCAGAAGAACCCGTCGCGCCGGCCGCGCGACGCCGACGACCTGCGCCAACGCGCGTCCAGTTGTTTCGCCGGGGATCGCTGGGATCAGCACGCATCGAAGCACTGGTGGGAAGCCCATCTGCCGGAGCTTGCGCGACCGCGCGCGATCGCGCTTCCAGAAAGCGATCGTCTGTGGGCACAGGCGGGCGCGTGCGCGCTGTAAAAAACGGCATCACCGCTCGCCGGATCGTATCGTGTGGCAGACCTCGGCTCCGCGAGCCGCGCAGCGTTCAGCCCCGTGTTTGCTTGGCGAGTCTTCAATGCTGACCGAGGTACGTGCTTTGCACCCCATCGCGCCAGAGGAACACCATGGCGAAGTATGGAAAGCGCGCACAGAAGACGGTCGAGTCGGCGATGCGGCGGCGCAAGCGAGGTTCGCTGAAGAGCGGTCGCTCGGGACGCACGGTCAAGAGCCGGAAGCAGGCGATCGCGATCGGCTTGAGCGAAGCCCGAAAGAAAGGCGCGAAGGTGCCGCCGCGCAAGCGGTCACGCTCGCGGTCGACGAAGACGTCACGGTCGCGGTCCCGTAGGACGAGCTGATCCGTGCCGGCCCGGCGCAACGGGGTCGTCCGCTACGGCGTGGTCGGCCTCGGCCACATCGCACAGGTCGCCGTCCTGCCCGCGTTCGCGAATGCGTCGCGCAACTCACGATTGACCGCGCTCGTCAGCGACGACGCGACGAAACTCAAGACGCTGGCGAGGAAATACGACATCGAGCACGCGTATTCCTACAAGCAGTACGAAGAGTGTCTTCGCCACGTCGATGCGGTCTACATCGCCCTGCCGAACTCCATGCACAAGGAATACACCGTCCGCGCCGCGCGTGTCGGGGTGCACGTGCTCTGCGAGAAGCCGATGGCAGTCACCGTCGGCGAGTGCGAGGAGATGGTCGAGGCGTGCCGGCGCAACCACGTCAAGTTGATGATCGCCTACCGGCTGCACTTCGACGATGTCAACTTGAAGGCGATCGAGCTCGTGCATCGCGGCCGGATCGGCAAACCGAAGTTCTTCAACTCGTCGTTCGCGATGACGGTCAAGCCCGACAACATCCGGACGAAGAAGGGCCTCGGCGGCGGGACGCTCTATGACATCGGCGTCTACTGCGTCAACGCGGCGCGCTATCTGTTCCGCGCCGAGCCGACGGAGGTCATGGCCATCTCGGTCAACGCCGGCGCTCCCGCGCTGCGCGAGATCGACGAGTCGACCGGCGCGATCCTCCGATTCGACGGCGAACGGGTGGCCGCCTTCGTCACCAGCTTCAACGCCGCCGACGTCGCGTCGTACCGCATCGTCGGCACCAAGGGGCAGCTGCATGTCGATCCGGCCTACGAGTATGCGGAGGGCCTGTCGTACGAGCTCACCGTGAATGGCAGGACCATCCGGGAACGCGGCAGCAAGCACGATCAGTTCGCCCCCGAGCTCCTCTACTTCTCGGATTGCATCCTGCGCGATCGGGAGCCCGAGCCGTCAGGCCTGGAAGGGCTGCAAGACGTACGAATCATCCAGGCGCTCTACCGATCGGCTCAGACGGGCAAGGCAGTCAGGCTGGCCCCCATCAAGATGCCCAAACGCCCGACCGGCCGGCAACGCATCGTCAAGCCGCCAATCAAGCCGCCCGCGCCCGTGAAAGCCAGCAGCGCCAGCCGCTAGGGCGGGCCAGACGCAGGATCGCCGCCCTTCCCGCTACACTACGCGTACGCGGTGAAACGAACGCTCTTCATCAACATTCTCGTGTTGTGTGCGCTCGTGCTGATCGTCGAGATCGGCGGCCAGCTGTACTCCCGATGGGCGTATGGCATGTCGCTGGCGGAGCGCACGGCGCAGTACCGTCGAGATGCGCAGGACAGCGTGACGGTGTTCGAGCGGCATCCGTATCTCGTCGCGATACCGAAACGCAGCGTGAGCATCGGACGGACGGGCGCCTCGATCTCGACGACGCCGATGCGAACTCGTGTCACCGGCCTGACTCCTCCGAAGCCGGGTGCGATCACTGTCGCACTCGTCGGCGGATCGACGACCTTTGGCACCAAGGTCACCGACGCCGACTCGTGGCCGTGGCTGCTTCAGGAGAAGCTCGGCGATCGCTACGCGGTGATCAACTACGGCGTTCCCGGTTACACCACCGCCGAAAACATCATCCAGATGGCGCTCATCGTCCCTGAGGCGAAGCCGGCGATCGTCGTGTTCTTCGAGGGTTGGAACGACATCAGGAACTATCACTGGCCGGAGTTCTCGCCCGACTACTACTCGCACGGGCTGACTCAGGTGGACACACTGATACCTGCGGTTCTCGATGACGCGCCGTTTCTGGCGCGCGCCGCTCGCTACTCGTTCGTGATGGACCTGCTGAATCGCGCGTTCGGTGCGCCGGTCGGCGCCGCGCCAGTGCCCCCCTCGAGCGAGCCCGACGAAGCGGTGGATCGGGTCTACGTCCGCAACCTGCAGACGCTGAAAGCGCTGGCGCATCGGTTCGAGATGACGGCGCTGTTCGTGCCGCAGGTGATGAACGACGCGAACTTCACGAAGAAGGGCGAGAGCCGGAGTTGGACGCCGTACATCGAGGACGCCGCGCTGCCGACGCTGATACGCCAGTTCAACGGCCTGATGAGCGGCATCTGCACGCGCGACGAGCCTCGATGCCAGTACGTCGGCGAAGTGGTCGACGCAACGTGGGGCGGGAACGACTTCGTCGACGAAGGCCACCTCTCGCGGCAGGGCGGCGAGAAGCTCGCCACGATCCTGGCAGGCCGCATCACGCGCTTGGCAAACTGAAGCGACACTCGCTACTGCACCATCGCGTCCCCGAGAAACGCCCCTAGCAGAGACGCCGTCTGCTCAGGCATCTCTTCCATGATGAAGTGACCCGACGGCAGCGAGTGTCCGGTCGCCCGCGGAGCCCACGGGCGCCAGATGGCCAGCGGATCGCCGAACTGAATGGCCAGACCGCGCTCGCTCCACAGAATCAGCGCCGGACAGGTGACGTGGCGCCCGCGTACACGATCGACCTGCTCGTGGGCGATATCGATCCGATCGCCGGCGCGATAGTCCTCGCACATCGTCTTGACGATCTCCGGCGAGCGGAGGCATTCGGCGTAGGCCTCGAACGCGTCGCGATCGACCGCGTGTTCACCACCCCACTCCTTGATCAGATGACGCAGGTACTGGTCCGGCAAGGCGGCAATCATCGACTCGGGTAGCGTCGAGGTCTGCGCCAGCCAGAACCAGTTCGCCATTCGGCGTGCCGACGCATAGGTGAGCCGCTCGACCATCTCGAGCGTCGGGATGACATCGAGCACCGCGAGCGCCGACACGTGACTCGCCTCGTCGATGGCCAGGCGATAGGCAACGCGGCCGCCGCGATCGTGACCAGCGACGGCGAAGCGCGAGAGACCGAGCTTGGACATCGCCTGCGCGAGCACGCTGGCCATCCAGCGCTTGCTCACGCCCTCGTACGGCGTAGCTGGGGTTCGCACGACAGACCGGCCGTATCCGGGGAGGTCCGCAACGACGACGGTGAACCGCTTCGCCAGTCGGGTCGCCACGTGCCGCCACGCCAGGTGCGTTTCCGGATAGCCATGCAGGAGCAGCACTGGAAGACCAGCGCCTCCCAGCTTGAGGTAGACATCGCATTCCGGCACCGAGACAACTTTCGTCTCAAAGCCTTCGAAAAAAGGTCGAGACATCGGAACAGTTGCCATCTACGCCCGTGTTCGTTCGCGCGGACATGACGCGCAGCAATTACTTCCTGTTAGATCGGCCCGCACATGGACGACGGACGTCAATGCCGATGGTGTGTGCAAGTGGTGCTCCAATTCCGGGTTGACGCAAGGGTTGGACTCATATATATATGAGTCAAATATATGAAGACGCCACCCGATGAGCACGCGCTGAAGAAGGGCACGGCGGAGCTCCTCGTCCTCGCTCAGCTCGAAGACGAGCCGCGTCACGGCTACGACATCGCCGCGCGAATCGAGGCGCGCTCGAATGGTGCGGTCGCCTTCAATGTCGCCTCGCTGTATCCGATCCTGTATCGCCTCGAGGAGCAGGGCGTGATCGCCGGGTGGTGGGTGGAACGGCCGGGCCAGCGTCGTCGTCGCTTCTACAAGCTCACGACGGCCGGTCGGAAGCGGCTGGTTCAGCAGCGAGAGACGTGGAGCGCGTTCATGCTGGCCGTGCAAAGGGCCGCAGGACTCGAGTATGCGTGACATCGCCGCGTATGTTCGGCGGCACCTTCCTCGCGGCACGATCTCGGACGACCACTACGACAAGGTCGTCGAGGAGCTGACCGACGAGCTCGAGGCGCGCTACACCTCGTCACTCCAGTCGGGCGCGAGCGAGGCAGACGCATGGGGGCTCGTCCTCGCGCAAGTGCCATCGTGGTCCGCGCTCGCGGAGGCGTTGTCCGACGCCGCACCCCGGGCTGTGGCGAAGCCCGAAAGTCGTTTTTCAGCCACGTGGCTGCGCGCTCTTGCGCCTGAACGTTGGCTCCAGGACATCCGAGTCGGCCTCAGGGCGCTCGCGAAGGATCGCGTCTACGCGGTCACGGCCGTGCTGACGCTTGGCATCTGCCTCGGCGGAAACGCGGCAATCATTCCTGGCGTCAATGCCATCCTGCTGAATCCGCTCCCGGTCCCCGAGCCCGAGCGAGTGGTGCTGATGGCGAATCAATATCCGAAGGTCGAGTCCCGCCCAGGCAGAGTCACGTCGCCGCCCGATTATCTCGATCGCCTGCAGTCGATCTCGGCGCTCGAGGAGCAGGCGCTGTACAACTACGCGCCTGAAACCATCGACTCCGGCGGCGTGCCCACCCGCATGCTCGGCATCATCGCCACGCCGTCCCTGCTCCGTGTCCTGCACGTCGAGCCCAGTCTCGGGCGCAACTTCTCAGAGGATGAGGGCCGCCTCGGCAACGAACAGCGGGTGATCTTGAGTGATGGGCTCTGGAGGGAGCTGTACGGCGGTGACCCGACGGCGATCGGCCGGACGCTTCGCCTCACCGGACGAGAGTTCACGATCGTCGGCGTTCTTCCGCGAGGCTTCTCCTTCGGCGGCAACGAGGTCCGCTTCTGGATTCCGCTTGCGCTGACGGAGCGGCAGCGTGCCTTCGAAGCGCGTCAAAGCAACGGCTGGTTCAACGTCGGTCGTCTCAACGCGGGCGCGTCGATCGAGCAGGTACGCGATCAGTTGAAGGCGATCGATGCGGCGAACCTGGACCGGTTTCCGCAACTGAAGCCACTGCTCACCAGCCTTGGCTTCTACACCAGCGCCGAGCCACTGCAGGACGCACTCGTTCGCAACGTCAAGGGTCCACTGACGATGCTCTGGGTCGCGGCGCTTGGCGTCCTGGCAATCGGCGTCGCCAATGTCGGTCATCTGGCGTTTGCGCGCTCGCGCCTGCGCCTACACGAGTTCGCGACCCGCCTGGCCGTCGGGGCCAAGCGAGGTGACATCGTGCGTCAGCATCTCGTCGAAGCGTGGCTCGTCGCAAGTGCAGGGATCGCTGCCGGTGTGGCCGTCGGTGTGTGGATCAACGCAGCGATGCAGTCCTCTCGTATTGCCGCGCTGCAGAACGCACCGACCGATTCGCTCGACGCCATCGTCATCCTCGCCACCTCTGGGTTAGGAGTGCTCGTGGCGACGTTCATCGGTCTGATATCCGCGCTGCCCATCTTGACGATGCCGCTCGGCACGATGATCAAGGAAGAGGCACGAGGGGCGCGGGCGGGCGGGGCGGCTCGCACCGTGCGCCGGATGCTCGTCGTCGCGCAAGTCGCCTGCTCGTTCGTGCTGCTCGTCGGCGCCGGTCTCCTGTGGGTCAGCGTGCGAACCCTCCTCGCGACGGACTTGGGATTCCGTACAGACAATGTCGTCACCGGCAGCGTCAGCCTGCCCAGACAGCGATACTCGTCCGACGACGACGCGCGTGCATTCGTTGGTCGGTCACTCCAGGAGATTCGACGGCTGCCCGGTGTGGTTGCCGCGGGTGCCTCGACGATCGTCCCGCTGTCCGGCAGCTATTCATCGGGTCCACTCATGGCGGAAGGGTACGTGCCTCAACCTGGAGAGCCGCCTGTGGGTGGGACCATCTCGATGGTGACACCCGGCTATTTCGAGGCGACCGGCACGCCGCTCGTGCGCGGCCGCTACTTCGACGAGCGCGATACCCCGCCGACCGCAACGACGATCGTGGTCGATGAGCGCATCGCTCAGAAGTTCTGGGGCGGTGGCGATCCAATTGGGAAACGCGTGGCACGGCTGGAAAACCTGAAAGACTGGGGCAACGCGCAGAAAGCCCGCTGGTTCACGATCGTCGGAGTGGTACGCCACACGCGATTGCGCGGTATCGAAGCGCCCGACGATCTCGGCAACTATTACTTGCCGTATTCCGTGAGGGCGCCCAGGGATTTCGGTCTGGTCATCCGCACGGCGGTCGATCCCACGACGATCGTGGGGCCGTTGCGTACGACACTCGCCTCAATGGATCGGGAAGTCGCGTTGGCCGACGTGCGCACCTTGCTCGAGCGCACCGAACTGTCGCTCTCGGCGCGATCGACCACCATGCGTCTCGCGTCGCTCTTCGCCATCGTCGCGCTCGTGCTCGCAGCTGTCGGGTTGTACGGCGTGCTCACGTATCTCGTCACGCGACGCACTCACGAGATCGGCATCCGCGTCGCTATCGGCAGCACACCAGCAGGGATCATGGGACTCGTGCTGCGAGAAGGTCTCGGCCTGGCGCTTGGCGGCATCATGCTTGGCGTCGTCATCATGCTGGGGTTGGGACGGCTCTTTTCGTCGTACTTGTACGGCGTGGCGCCTCGCGACCCGCTGGTGATGACGCTGGTCGCGTTGGGACTGGCGTCGATCGGGCTGGTCGCATGCGTCTACCCAGCACGTCGAGCCGCACGCGTCGACGCCATTCAGGTGCTGCACTCGCTCTGACTGGGCGAGCGAAGCGAGTTGAAAGGCGGGGGCCGAGCGCCGCCCCCGCGCACGTGCGTCGCGCTACCGGCGGGCCGTCGCGCTCGTGCCGCCAACCGCACGCTGCGTCTTGAGCGCCAATTCGAGGTGCTCCTTCAACGTCGGCAGCGTGTTCGAGGCGAACTGTTTCAGATCAGCGTCAGCGCCCTTCGACGCCTCGCGCTCGAACGCCGGGATGTTGGTGCGATGGTTCTTCACCATCAGGTCGACGTAGGCGTTGTCGAACGCCTTTCCGCTCAGCTTTTCGAGCTTTGCCTTCTGGTTCTTCTGGTCGGCCGTTGGCTCGGTCGGCAGGTTCCACTTCTTCTCCGAAGCGACCTTCATGAGCTCGGTATTCGCCTTCATGTGATCGGTCTCGAGACGCGAGGCGAACATCTTCACCTCATCGGAACTGCTCTTCTGCTGCGCCAGCTTCGCGAGCTCGACCTCCGCATGGCCGCCGGCGGCAACCTTGCGCGCGAACTCCTGGTCGTTGCCAATATCTGTAGCCTTGGCGTGCTCCTCGTGAGCCGGCGCCTTGGCGCCGGGCGCGGGCTTGTCGGGCTGCGGGCGCGGCGCCTGGCTCTGGGCCTGAGCCGTCAGCGCCGTCGCTACAGCGAACACGGTCGCGGTCAGCACTGAGACATGTCGTTTCATGAGGTCTCCTCCAGACACGGAGTCGGTGCAAGTGGAAGACCAGCGTCAGCTGGCCCTGTGCCTGCCCCCTCATGCCCGAACATGCATCAGTCGCGTAACTTGCACCACCAAGGCGCCGTCACTCTCGATTCGCGCGACTCGACTGTGACGCCGGTTCACGCTCCAGGCGGCTGACCCGCCAGATCGTGTTGCCGACGTCATCGGCCACGAGCAGCGCACCCCTGCGATCGACAGCGACACCAACGGGCCGGCCCATCCCATCGCCGTTCTCCCGTACGAAGCCGGTCAGAACATCGATCGGCGCACCGCTCGGCTTGCCGCCGATGAAGGGGACGAAGATCACCTTGTAACCGCTGCGCGGTTCACGATTCCACGAGCCGTGCTGCCCGACGAACATGCCCCGCTTGAAGCGGTCGGGCAAGCTGTTGCCGCGCGCATCGGCCAGACCGAGCGAAGCCGTGTGCGGGCCGAGCGCGTAATCGGGAACGAGCGCTTTCGCCACCAGGTCGGGACGCTGCGGCTTCACTCGATCGTCGACGTGCGCGCCGAAGTAGCTGTACGGCCACCCATAGAACGCGCCATCGCGAACGGAGGTCATGTAGTCCGGCACGAGGTCGCTGCCAAGCTCGTCGCGTTCGTTCATCGCAACCCACAAGGCTTTCGACTCCGGCTCCCACGCCATGCCAACCGGGTTGCGCAGGCCCGACGCGAACACGCGGTGCTTACCGGTGCGCGCGACGACCTCCCAGATCGCCGCACGCCCCGCCTCTTTTTCGATCCCGTTTTCAGCGACATTGCTGTTGGACCCGACGCTGACGTACAACTTCGAGCCGTCGGGGCTCGCAATCACGTTCTTCGTCCAATGGTGGTTGAGTGGACCACCTGGCAGCGCCACGACCGTGACAGGACGCGTCGTGATCTGCATGGCACCTGCCTTGTACGGCACTCGCACCAACGCATCGGTGTTCGCGATGTACAACTGATCGCCGACGAGCGCGATTCCAAACGGCGAGGTCAGATTGGACAGGAGCACCGATCGTGTCTCCGCGATTCCATCGCCGTCGGCGTCGCGCAGCAGCGTGATGCGATCGGCGCTCGGCACCGCGCCGCCAGCTTTCTTCTGAAAGCGTTTGAAGAACCAGCCCTTCACGCCCTTGCCGTCCTCGGGCCGCGCCGGTGCATTGGTCTCGGCGACGAGCACATCGCCATTCGGGAGCACGTACAGCCAGCGCGGGTGATCGAGATCGCCGGCGAAGGGTTGGACCTTCAAGCCTTCGGCGGGTGTTGGCGTCTCTCCTGCCGCCCATCCCTTCGCGTCTACGACGTGCACCTTGGGCAGTAGCGTCTTGTTCGGCGGCGGAAGCACCGGGCGTGGGCCGGTGCCGTCCGACACGGCGAGTCGCGCCGTCGCACCGCAGCCGGCAGACGCGATCAGGGTCGAGACGATGAGCACGGGCGACGTGAACATCTTCAGCAAAGCCATGGCTCACTCCTCACAGACCGAAATGTAATGTCCGGCTTTAGCCGGACCGTGGCCTTGAGGAGCGAGTCCTATGCCAGTTACTGGATGGGGTTGGACAAATCAGTTAGTGCGCGAGCGTGACGTCGCCAGTGGCCGTGACGACGTGCGTGTGGTGGGCGCAGATTTCGCTGATGTGCGCGCTGTGCGTGAAACCCTCGAGCGCGTAGGCGCACAACAGGACGAACGAGAGTTTCGACGCGAGATCGTTCCAGAAGTTCTCGAGACGCTGGGCGCTGTGCGTATCGCCCGCCTTCCACAGCAAATCGACCATCTCACCGTACACCCGCACAGGAGTGCCGTTGCTGGCGGCTGTCTGGAGCCACGGCGCGACGGTCCGCTCGAACCTGATCGGATCGGGCATATCGTCGACCATGATTCTGGTGAGCGCCTCGGAAGCGCTCGTGACGACGAGGTCGTCGGTCCGCTTGAGCGCCGCGACGTCGAAGCCTCGCGCGGTCAACAGAGCGTCGATACGCGCTGCGTGAAGCGGCGTGGCCACGATCACCGCCGGCTGACCGGCGTTGAAACCTTCTGCAAGGAAGTCGGCAACGATCTGACAAAGCCCATCGGCGTCGTAATAGAAGCGGACGGCGTGGAAGAACCCCTTGCCGTTCACCATTTCCTTGTTTCGCGCAATTGCATACACGGCGTAGCAACTGTAACAGCCGTTTGAACGAGCACAACCGGGGGTTTACCCGATGTCCGGCTCGACCATACCGAATTTCGGCTCTGCCGTTCACGACGAGCGCCGACCGATCGTCACGAACAATCCGCCTTCATGGCCGAGCGTGCGCATCCACCCGAGTTGAGCGAGCCAGCCCTCGAGCTGCCAGTTGTCTGCAGCGTGCGTGAACAGGTGATCGGCATCGCGATCGATGTCGTCGCCGCGTCCGACGAGAGCACTGGGATACGTCCTCAGGTACTCGACTCCGTTCTCGGCAAACCATCGCTGCACTTCGCTCAGCGTGTGCCGATGCTCCTCGGGGTGCTGGTATTGATCGCGCAGCCACGCGTCATGACGCCCGGGCTCGTGCTCGCGATCTCGCAGGACGGGGTCGAATGGAATGACGCGATATCGAGTCAGCCGGGCGACCACCCGTCGCAGCCGCAGCGGGATGCGCGCAACGGCGTTGTACAGGCCGACGACGATCAGTCCTCCCGGCTTGGCCAGCCGTACGAGACGGGCGAACCCCGCGCGCGGACTCGGCAGGTGATGGAGCACGCCGGACGAATACACGACGTCGAACGCACCGGCCCGCAGCCCTGGCGCCAGGAGATCCGTTTCCACGAACTGCACCCGATCGATCCCGAACCGACTGGCCGCATTCGCCGCGAGGCTCAACGACTCGCGAGCCACATCGGCCCCGACGACGAGTCGGTCGCCGCGCGCCAGATAGAGGCTCAGCTGACCGGTACCACAACCGATTTCGACAATGCGGGCATCAGCGGCTATAGCCCGATCGAGTTGCCGGGCGAACTCGCTGCGCTCGGCGCGCGCGCGCAGCCACACGAGCGTGTCCCGCGGCGGATATCCCGGAAACGGCGTCCGCTCATAGAAGCGCCGGACCACCTCGACGCGCACGTCGCCAGGCAGGCGAAGGTTCGGAATGCCGCGCGGCGCGTCGTACCGCCGGCCACAGCCGGCACACGACCAGTCGGGGCGCAACTCACCCTCACACGCCGGGCAGGCGAGGAGGCCGTCGAACGCGGCCACCACTCACCAGATGGAGTAGATGAACGGAGCCAGCGCCTCGACGCTGGTGGCGACGACAAGAATCAGGCCGGTCAGGCAGAGAAACACCGCGAGCGGAATGAGCCAGCGTTTGTGCGACTCGCTCCGCCACATACCCGCTGTCATGTGGACGATGGACTCGCCGGTGCTCCCGAGCACGATGAGCCCGCGTGTGATCCGGCCGCGCTTCTTGATCATGACTCTACCCTCGAGGCGAGCACCGATGTGCGTTTCAGGACGCGCGTATCACCGGCGACGAGCACGTCGATGCCGCAGCGGAGGAACGTCGAGTACCCCTCCACCGCGCGGTTGACGATCGGCTCGCCTGACAGATTGAACGACGTGTTCAGCAGGACGGGCACTCCCGTGCGACGGCCATACGCCTCGAGCAGCGCGTAGAGCCGGGGCGCCATCTCGCGATCGAGCGCCTGCACTCGCGCCGTCCCGTCAACGTGTGTGATGGCGCCGAGCCGCTCGCGCCATTCAGGACGCACGTTGAAGACGCCGGACATGAAGCGGGCCAGGCGCGCTCCGCCCGGCGGCAGCTCGAAGTAACGGTCGGCGACGGGCGACGGAACGACGGGCGCGAACGGACGGAATTCGTCTCGGAATTTGATGTCGCGGTTGAGGCGGTCGCGCATCTCGCGGCTGGCCGGCGACGCCAGAATGCTGCGATGACCGAGCGCTCGCGGGCCGAGCTCGAGGGCGCCGTCCATCCATCCGACCACGCGACCCGACGCCAGATCATCGGCAATCCCGTCGATCAAGGCGTCATCGTCGAGACGGTCCACCCGCTGGCCATCCTCCTGCGCGACCCGCGCCAGTTCGGTACCGCTGACATCGGGCCCCCAGAATGGATGATCGGGAACCTCGCGATCCGGATTGCGGAAATGGATGCGATCGGCGTACAGCGCCGCTCCCAGCGCGCAGCCGGCGTCGCCTGGCGCCGGTGGCACGAACACACGCTCGAACCCCGCCTCGGCGAGGACGCGCGCGTTCGCGACGCCGTTCAGCGCCACGCCTCCACCGAGACAGAGATCGGAGAGGCCGGTCTCGGCGTGAAGCATCCGGGCGATCCCGATCAGTGTGTCCTCCAGGACTCGTTGGACGCTGGCGGCGCAATCGGCAAAGCGCTGGCCTTCGTCCGTGTCGAGATCGATCGACTCATACCTGTTGCGCGGAGGGCCGAATAAATCGACGAAGCGCGACGAGAACGAACGTGCCGCGGTGGTGTGAAAGTCGAAATAGTCCAGATCGAGCGCGAAGGCGCCATCAGGAGTCGATCGAATCAGACGACGGACTTTGTCGACCATGGTGGGACGGCCGTACGCGGCCAATCCCATCACCTTGTACTCGTCCTCGTTGACCGAGAAGCCAAGGTAGGCCGTGAAGGTCGAATACAGCATGCCGAGCGAATGCGGATACCGGATCTCGCGGAGCAGCGTGATCGCGGCGGACCCGTCGTCATGCCGCTCGCCACGGCCGACGGTCAGCGTCGCCCATTCGCCGACACCGTCAGTCGTGAGAATCGCCGCGCGCCGCGTCGGCGCGGTAAGGAACGCGGCGGCCGCATGCGACTGATGGTGGCGCGTGAACAGAATCTTCTTGGCAGGCACGTCGAGATACGACGAGATGATGCCGCGCACCCATACTTTTTCGCCGAGCGAGCTCCGCATCGCATGCGGAAACGATCGCCACGACTGCGGGAATGCCCGCAGCGCGCACGTGAGAATGCGGTCGAACTTCAACATCGGCCGCTCGTAGAACACCACTGCGTCGAGAGCGGCCGGCTCGACTCCGCCGCGCTCGAGGCACCACTCGATCGCCGCGAGTGGAAACGCCGCGTCATTCTTGCGGCGCGATAGCCGCTCCTCCTGAACCGCGCAGACCGGCACGCCGTCGACGACGAGCGCGGCCGCCGAATCGTGATAGTGCGCCGAGATACCGAGGATCTTCACGACGCGAACCTAGTACTGACGTGTGATCGAATCGTGGTCAGAGGAAATCGAGACCCACCCGGCCGTCTCGCGGCGAGCGGCACGTTTCGCCAGCCACGCGAACGGCGGCAGCAGCACGAAATACTGGACGATCAGGAGCAGGCCGCCCAGCACGCTGGCGATCGCCATCGCCACGCGCAGATACGCCTTCCACAGACGGCTGAGACGAGCCCGCCACAAGCGGCGCTTGTGGTGCTGCGGCGACACGCGAGCGAGTTGCACGAGCGTGTAGTTCATATGAAAGGTTTCGTCGTGAAGGATTTCGTCGAAGACGGCACACGTCGGTCCGTCGTCCGCGAGGACGTCTCGATACACGGTGAAACGACTCGCGGCCGCTTTCTCTGACAGGTGCAGAAAGGCCAGCATCGAGTCGTCCGTCTCGTCGCCGACCTCGAGATCGTCGGCACCGTGACCGCCGGGTGCGATCCAGTCGGCGTAAAAACGTCGTTTCGTTGACGCACGCAGCGACGGCAGCAGAGAGGCCGCGCGCCGTCGGAAGAGCATGCCGTGGCGAAGCTCGTCGATCGCGTGAACGAGATACAACCGCCGCAAGAGTGGATCGGTGGTCACTTCGGCGGCACGCAGGATGTCGCGTCCACCGTCGGTCTCCGTTTCACCAAACCTGATGAGTTTGTGGACGCGGCGTTCGTCATCACGCCAGATCCAACGATGAAGTGGAGCCAGCATTCGATCGAACCCCGTGGGACGTACGAGGGGTCGTGCCGACCGCATGGCCCTAAGATATCACCGTGAAGACGTCTGGCTGGCGAGCGCGTTCGTTGATGCCGCGAGTGATGCGTCTGGGCACGGAGCTCGGTATCGGAGCGGTTGCACTCGTCCTGTTGATGTGGGCCGGGCTCGCCAACCAGGAGTGGTTCGATCGTCACTTCCTTCCGGCCTTTTTCGTCTCTCGGGACGCGGTCGTGATGATTCAGTTCGCGGGCCGGGTTGGCGCGGCGATCATCGGCCTCCTGCTGCTGTTCGTCGTCCGGCCACGCGCAGGTCGTGCGATGGGACGGAATCCGTGGCTCCTCGTGAACACGCTCGCAGCGGTGTTGCTGGCATTCGGCGTCAGCGATTTCGTGCTCAGTCGACTGCACGCGCATGCCGCGGAGCAGGAGCCGATCGGGCAGGAGCCGCGACGACGGCTTGACGCGCATCTTGGCTGGACGTTCGTGCCCGCCCGGGCGGCGCAGCACCTCGAACAAGGGCGCATGATCGAGTATGCGTTCGATTCGGCGGGCTACCGCGTGCGACGGTTGGAGGAACCGGTCGATCCGGAACTCCCGTCGATACTCTTCACTGGTGAGTCGATGGTCGTCGGTGAAGGGCTCATGTGGGAAGAGAGCATCCCCGCGCGGGTCGGTGCCATGCTGGGACTCCAGAGCGCCAACCTTGGCGTGTCGGCATATGCGACCGACCAGGCCTACATGAGACTGCAGGCCGAGCTCCCCCGCTTTCGTCATCCCGTCGCGGTCGTCGGCATGTTCAGTCCGGCGTTGTTCGATCGCAACATGGATAGCGACCGCCCGCACCTCGGCCCGGGGCTGGTGTGGGAGCCGGCCATCAAGCGGTGGCGGTTGCTCGAGATCCTCACGCTCGTCATCCGCTACCGCAACGTCAGCACCGTCGACCGCGGCATCGCGGTCACACGTGACGTGTTGCGCGCATCGACGGAGCTGGCACGCTCACGCGGCGCGACGCCGCTCATCGTCGCACCACAGTTCACTCCTGAAGCAGCAGGCGAGCGTGCGATCCGAGATCGCGTCTTCGCAGGCTCTGGTCTGCCACTCCTGCAGGTGGAGCTCGACGGACGCTGGCGCATTCCGGGTGATGGACATCCCGACGCCCACGCTGCCCGTGTGATCGCAGAGGCCATCGCGAGTCGCCTGCGGATGAGCCTCGTCCGAGAAGAACTTCCCCCAATCCCATAATCCGCGCTCGCCGGCGAACGTAGAGCTCTGATTATGCAGGACGTCCGTACGCGTGGGCGGGGCGCGTCTCTTGCTTCGCTGAGATGAGTCTGGAGGTCAACTCATGCGCGTCATCCACATTGCCGGGGGTACTGCGGCTGCGGTGCTGCTGGGCGTTCTCGTTACGGGCGAGAGCTGGCTTCACGCCGAGCAAGCGGCATCGTCGCAGACGAGTCCTCCGCCTGCAACGGTCGCCAGAGCGCCAGACCCGGCAACAACGAACACCGCTCCGCCTGGGACGAGCGCGACCTCCCAACCCTCGACCATCGTCGGCCAGGTGCCTCACGATGACGACCTGGTGACCGCAGGTCAAATCGTACGCGTCAGGGAGGCGGTCGCCGGCGACGTGGCGGCCGCAGGCTCCGACGTTACCATCGACGGCCCGGTGAATGGCTATGTGATGAGCGCCGGACGCCGGCTCACGCTGGTGGGCCAGATCGGCAACGACCTCTGGGCTGCGGGCGAGACGGTCAACATCGAGAGCCCGATCGTCAACAACGCGATGGT
>DASRJR010000084.1:0-2122 GCA_035649395.1 Vicinamibacterales bacterium | reverse complement strand
GCTCTATGCGTGCGACGATGGCGAGCAGATCCTCGATCGCGCCAAGGACGATGTGCCGCACTACCCATTTGGCAAGCAGCCCTTCGCCCGCGAGTTCGCCGCGCG
Source organism: Vicinamibacterales bacterium (assembly GCA_035649395.1). Taxonomy (GTDB): domain Bacteria; phylum Acidobacteriota; class Vicinamibacteria; order Vicinamibacterales; family UBA2999; genus Gp6-AA40. Next base: position 2,017 of record DASRJR010000084.1, on the reverse strand, counting down.
CTACAAGCTGCCCCTTGCCTCGAGTCTGCTGGGTGGAGTGACGATGTATCCCGAACTCGCGGCCAGGCTGCGCACGGTCAACGATGCAGAGGCCAACGCCTTATTCGCACCCGCTCGTGGCCGCGCGGCCGACACGAGCAAAGGCGTGGATCCCGAGCCGCACGACGGCAACATCCACATCTGGCCGGTCCGCGAGAACGTCTACATGCTGGTCGGCGACGGCGGCAACATCGTCGTGCAGACAGGCGATCAAGGCGCGTTCGTGGTGGATACGGGAGCGGGCACACTCTCAGGCAAAGTGATCGCCGCGATTCGCTCGCTGACGAATCAGCCGATCCAGTTCATTGCCAACACGAACTTCCGACCCGAACACACCGGCGGCAATGCCGCGCTCGGCGCTGCCGGTCAGGATCCCAGCCTGCCGGGGTCCTTCTTCTTCGTCCAGTCACCGCGCGCTGTGACGGGCTTCTTCGACGACCCGCTCAAGCACGCGACGATGATGGCGCATGCGAACGTGCAAGTGCGGATGCAGGCGGCCGGCGCACCCGCCGACGCCGTCCCAGCGGATACCTATCTCGAGGATCGGCGCCGTAAGTTCCACAACGGCGACGCGATTGAGCTCTTTTTCCAGCCGAACGCCGTGACCGATGGCGACAGCCTCGTGTACTTCCGCCGCGCTGACGTCATCGTGGCGGGCGACATCTTCACGACGACGCAGTACCCCGTGATCGACGTGAAGACCGGCGGATCCGTGCAGGGGCTGATCGCGGCGTTGAACAACATTCTCGACCGGACGGTGTACCGACATCAGGGTGAAGGCGGCACCTACATCGTGCCTGGGCACGGCTACCTTGCGGACGAACACGAGGTCGTCGAGTATCGCGACATGGTGGTCATCGTCCGCGATCGCGTCAAGGCGTTGATCGGCGCTGGAGCGTCGCTTCAGCAAGTGAAGGCCGCTCGTGTCACGGCCGATTACGACACGCAGTTCGGCGCGAATACCGGGGCATGGACGACGGACATGTTCGTCGAGGCGGTCTATACGAGCCTGAGGACCGCGACTGCGAAGCGGTAAACGCCGCGCGGGTCACATCGTCGCGACCGGGGCCGCGCGGCGCGGTCCGCGCCGTCGCTTGTTGCTCGGCGAGCGTGTCTGCCGGTTCTTGCCGCTGCCGCGGATCGATGGCGGCTCGTGCGGCAGCTCGCTGACGCCTTCTTTCAGCAACCGTCGGAACCACTGACTCGCGGGATCGTAGTCGTGAACTTTGTGCCACTGAAGCATCTCGACCATCGGCGGTATGGCGATGGGCATCGGAATGAGCTTCAGCGGTAAAGTCTGCGCGCACTTCACGGCCAGCCGTGTCGTAATCGTTGCCACGCGGCCGGTACCGACGACCAGCTGCGGCGCCAGGCTGAATGTGGGCACCGAGATCTCCACCCGACGCTTGAAGTTGGAGCGCCGCAGGAATTGCTCGTCGTAGTTGCCCGGCTGCTCGGCGCCAGCCACGTTGACGACGACGTGTCCGAGGTTGAGGTATTCCTCGAGCGTCAGCGACGTGCCGATCGACTCGTTGCCGGTCCACGCTACGCAGGTGTAGGTGTCTTCGAACAACACGTCCGTTGGGTGGTTCGGCGATACGTACCCCTCCGGTGAGATGAGGAAGTCGAGCTCTCCGCTCTCGAGATCCTCTGTGGCGCGCCGGCCGACGCCGCGCAGCTCGAACGTCATGTGCGGCGCCTCGTGGCGTGCGCGCCGCAGCACGTCAGCGATCAGGATGTCGGCGACGTAGTCGCTCACCGCGAGCGACATGTGGCGAGTGGCTGTCAGCGGATCGAACTGTGGCTTCGACCCGAGTGTGCCTCGAATTCGCAGGAGGATGTCGCGAACCGGTTCGACGAGCCCGTCGGCCACTGGGGTCAGGGCCATTTGGCGCCCAACCGGTACGAGCAGCTCGTCGTGGAAGTAATGCCGCAACCGGGCCAGCGCTCCGCTCATCGCGGACTGACTGAGATTGAG
>DASRJR010000083.1:0-40093 GCA_035649395.1 Vicinamibacterales bacterium | reverse complement strand
CGGAAGCTGGTCGTGCTCATCTCGCTCGGCGCGCTGTTCTCGTACGTGTTTCTCCGCGGGAGCCTCGAGTCGCGCATCGCCGATGTCTCGGTCCCCGTCGCGGTGCTTGGGGCATGGCTGACGGTCGTCCACGCGTCGCCGTCTCTTGGCGGTCTGCTGATCAGGGTCCCACTTGTCGTCCTGGTCGTGATTCTGACGACGCTCAGCATCGATGCCGAGGCGAGGGTGGTGACCGAGTTGCGCCGTACGGGGTTTCTCGTCAGCCCGGAAGCGATCGTGGGTCGCACCGCGCTGGTGTGGCAGCGCCTGTCTGCGTCGCCGCCGCTGCCTGACGCCTCGCCCGAAGGCGAACCGATCTTTCCGCTCGCACGCTACGTGAAACGCTGCACGGCCGACACGGATCGAGTGCTGGCCGTCATGTTCATGCCGGAGCTGTACTTCTACGCGCAGCGAGGATTTGCCGGTGGTCTGGTCACCGTCCAACCCGGATTCGTGGCGACGTCCGGGGAGCAACAGCTCGCCATCGCACGCATCGAACGGCAATCGGTCCCGCTGGTGATCACCGAAGGCGAGGCAGGGTACGCCGTCTACAAGCGCGAGTTCCCGTCGCTGACCGCCTTCATCGACGAGCACTACCAGGAGGCGGGTACGATTTCGATGCGGACGGGTGACGTGCGTGTCCTCACGCGACGCGATCGAAGTGCGTCCGTGACCGATTCAGCGTCTGGTCTGCCGTGCTTCCGATCCTGATGTGAGCTCCCGGCGACAACCGCTGCTGCACAACATCCTGCTCGGCGTGCTGGGCTCGGCCAGCTACGCCGTACTGGCCGAGACCGGTGGCCGCATCGCGGTCAATCATGGCCTCGGCTGGGACGGCGCGAACTACGTGAGGATGATGGTCGACGGCATCGATCACGGCAGCGCCAACACTCAGCTTCGTCCCGCGATCGTGCTGCTGAATCGGGTCGGATTCTGGATCCAGCCTCAGCCGATTGCCGCGTTCGAGCTGATGAACGTGCTGTATGCCGGACTGTTCGCGGTGAGTCTGGCGTTCATCCTCGACTCCTACGACGCCAGGCCCGCGGCGAAGTGGTTCTTCGTCGCCACCGTTGCCATCAGCATCGCGACTGCCCAGATGCTTGCGTACTATCCCGTGCTGATCGACCTGGGCGCGTATACCGTCGCAGCGGCGGCGATCCTGTTTGCCGTCCGCGGACCCTCGGTCGCGACAGCGGTCTTGTGTGTGCTCGCCGCACTCAGCCGGGAGTTCGGCATCGCCGTCGCCGCATTCGGCGTCTGCCGTGCGATCCGGTTTCGCGTTCGGCCGTGGCGAATCGCAGCCGTCTATGCGCCTTCGTTCCTCGCGTTCTTCGCGTTGCGCGCGCTGGTGAATCGAGCCGCTGCCGGAGGAACGGTCGCCGCGCCTGTAACGATGCACGCGCTGCTCGCGAACTTGTCGCTGTGGACCGATCCGCTGTTCGCCGGACTGTTCTTCTACTTCATGGCGACGCTGCTCGGCGGCGTCAGCATGGTGCTGATGAGCCGTCTGGGTGCGTGCCTCAGGCTGCTGTGGAGGGAGCCGGAATGGCTCGTATTCAGCGTGCTGATACTCGCGGCGTCAGCCGCGGGGAGCGCAGACATCTGGCGGTACCTCGCCTTCCTCACGCCGGCCATGGGTATGTTGTTCGCGCGTCTGGACGCGACCTGGTCGGCTCCCACGCGCATCGCGCTGTTCACCCTTGCGGGCGCGCTCACGTTCTACACGCAGCGTCCGTTCCGGACCGTCACGCTCGAGCGCTATTTCTCGGAATGGTTTCCGTACTACACCGTCACCGCTGGCGTGCCCGCGGAGCTGCAGCTGCACGTGAGTCTGTGGCCGGCGTGGGGATGGCGGTTTCTCGTCGTCGCCGTCGGCCTCGTCGTCATGAGTGCGCTTCATGATCGCCTGGCGCGTGTTCCCGACGAGACTCCCGCGCTGGTGAAGTCGTGATCCTCGCGTTCGATCAGCTGAATCAATACCGCGGTGTCGTGGCGATGGTCGACGGCGCCTTCGATCCGCTGCATCGCGGGCACATCGAGTATTTCAAGGCCGCATGCGCGCTCGGCGCGCCGCTGCTGTGCAACGTCGCCTCCGACGACTACGTCCGCACCAAACATCCGCCGCTGCTGCCGGAAGACCAACGGACGGCCATCGTCGATGCGATTCGCTACATCGCCTACACCCATCTCAATCAGTACGACACCGAAACCATCCTGCGCGAGCTGCGGCCTCGCTACTACGTCAAAGGACACGACTGGCGCGGCCGGCTGCCGCCGGAACAGGTCGCGATCTGCCAGGAGCATGGCATCGAAATCGTCTATCTCGATACCGTGCTCGACTCGTCGACTCGACTACTGCAACGCTTCGCTGTGGAGCACATGACACCTGCGATGAACATCACTGAATTCGAAACGCACGTCCTGGCCCAGAAACCGGTCGCCTCCGAGCACTACGATTCCGAGTACTTCACGGGCGAATGGCGCGACGAGGGCAACAACTATTCGCTCGAGACGCGGCGGCGGATCGAGGCGAAGAACCCGTCGTTGATTCGCGACGTGTTTCAGCCGCGCAAAGCGCTCGATCTCGGCTGCGGCCCCGGTGCGCTGATGCACCTGCTGTGGGAGCTCGGCGTCGACGTCGACGGCATCGACTTCGCCGAGAGCAGCCTGCGGATTGCGACGCCGGAGGTCCGCGATCGCATCGTCATCGGTCAGGTCACCGATCCCACGATGAAGCCGGCCAATGCGTACGACCTCGTCATCTGCCGCGAGGTGCTGGAGCACCTGACCGTCCTGCAAGTGCGACAGGCCGTGTCGAACATGGTGCGGATGACGTCGCGGTTCATCTACGTGACCACGCGATTCCATCCTGCCCCGGCGAGCCTGCTCGACTTCACCACGCAGTTCGACGTCGACCCGTCGCACATCACGCTGTTGAACAAGGACATGCTGCGATTGATGTTCGTGCTCGAGGGATGCCGATCGCGGCCCGATCTCGAAGCGCGCATGGACTGGGGCAAGAAGGGGCGAGTGCTGGTGCTCGAGAAAGTGCAGGCGTGAATCGGTGCCCCTGACCTCGGCGGCGCGGTGGCGGCTGATCGCCTACGCCTATGGGCTGCTCGTCGTCGTCGGAATGGGCTACTTCCTGCTGGGCATCCCCGTTCAGTTGACCGACAGCTACGGCAACATCGTCAAGGTCTCGCACGGCTCGTTCGGCTCGCTGGTGTATGGGGAGTTCTATCAACGCTCGTATCTCCGGCCGCTGCTGTTTGCCCAGCTTCGTTTCGTCTACGACCTGTCGGGCGGCCATTATTCGGAGTGGTTCCGGGCGTGGCACGTCGGGCAGGTGCTCGTCCTCGTCGTACTGTTCCTGCGGATCCTGAACCCTCGTACGGCTGCCGGCGCCGCGGTCGTTCCGATCGGACTGGCGATGCTGATCGGCGGCCATACGTTTGCGGGCACCGTGCGCGAGGCGTTTCCCATCAACACGTTCATGACGATCGTGTTGTGCTGCTACGCCGGGCTCGACCTCGCTCTGGGGCCGCCGCGATGGTGGCGCGACGTCGCCGCCGCCCTGCTGTTCGTGTTTGCCTCGTTGACAGTGGAAAGCGGCCTGTTGCTGGCGGTGATCTTCGTGGCCGCATACGCCGCTGGCGCGCGTGGCGTCTCCCGCGCTGGCGTCGCCACGATCGTGCTGCTCGTCGCGGGATATCTGTACCTGCGCTTCGGATGGCTGCACGTCGGCTCGCCGGCACTCATCGAGCGCAGCTCCGGGTTCGGGTTTGGCACGCTCGAGCCCGACGCACTCATCGCGAGGTTCGGCGAGCGGCCGTACCTCTTCTACGCCTACAACGTGATGTCGTCAGTGCTGACGGTGCTCTTTGGCGAGCCGCGCGGCGGCGTCTGGGAACTGACGCGTGCGCTGGTGCGCGATCAGCCGGCCGGGCCCGGGCTCATCACCATGCTCGCATGCGCGATGGCGACTGCCGTCATCGCCGCCTATGTGTGGAGTCGCCGAGCCGAGTGGCGTGGCCGGCGCTTCGATCGCTCGGATCAAACCGTGATCGTCTTCGCGGCGATGCTGATCGCGAACGCGGTGGTCAGCTATCCGTACACGAAGGACGTGATCATGAGTCCCGCGGGCTCGTTGTTCGCGCTTGCGTTGGCGGTGTCGGCGCGGCATTTCATCCCCGGTAGTGTCCGGCTTCAGCCGGACGAGGCTCCTCGTCGTGTCCGGCTTCGGCCGGACCGTGCCGTAGGATGGCGATCATCTGTCGCAGCTGCCGCGTTCACCGTCCTTGCGGTCACGTGGTCGTATCGTGCGCTCGATGCATACCTGGGGTTGCGCAACGCCGGGGCCAAGGCCAGGACCGAGTGGGTCTACGCCGACCAGTGGTTCGAACGCGAGGGGCAGACGCTCGAGGAGCCCGGCGCGCTGGCGTTGAAGAATCAGTTGCAGACTGATGCCATTCTGCGGTCTCCAGCGCCTCCGGCGCTGACCGGCGACTGGCTGGAGTGGTTCGAGCAATGAAGTTCGTTCCGTCGGTCAGCACCGCGCTCGGCCTGCTGCTGGCGGTGCCGCCGATCGCGGTGACGCTGACGGTGCTCGTGTTCGCAGCGTCGGAACGCGCCGGCTACATGCCGCTGTCCGATGGCCCGCCGCGCAATCTCGCCGAAGCGGCCGGAATGGCGGATGGCGCCGCGGTGCTGCGCATGATGGCGTCCGGCGACGACCCGAACCGCGTCATGCCCATCCGTCCCGAGATCATCTCCTCCACGGTGAGACAGGTGACGGCGCTCGAAGCTGCCGTGTGGAGCCGCCGCGGCCAGCTCGTGCGCTTGTTGGACGATCGCGGCGCCATCGTTGGCGGCACGATGCGACGAGAACTGACGTGCCTGGCCAGAGACATCGGCACCGACGAAGTGGCCTCCTACCTGATGCCTTCGGGCGATCCGGGCTGTGAGAAGGGTCAGACGCTCGAGCGCGTCCTTGCGCGATCGCGTTCGACTGAGCCGGAGCGGTGACCGTCACGACGTCTTCCGTGACCGCTGCGGCCGATCCTCGAGTACCGTGGACGGTCTTCCTGGCGGCGGCTGTGCTCGGACTTGCCACCGCGGTCGTGCGGTATCTCGGGGTGAACGGGTTCTCGAACGATCACTACCTGTACCTCGCCGGGGCGCAGCAGATCCTGTTCGGGGAATGGCCCACGCGCGACTTCGTCGACATCGGGGCGCCGTTGATGTCTGTCACGTCGGCGGCCGCGCAGCTCGTTTTCGGTCGGACGCTGGTTGCGGAAGCCACGCTGGTCTCGATCGCGTACGCGCTCGCGTCGGCAGCCGTCGTGTTCGCGGCGTGGCGGGTCTCGCGCTCACTGCTGGTGGCCGTGGCAGCGAGTGTGTTGTCGATTGCGGCGTTTCCGCGATCGTACGCCTATCCGAAGCTGCTGTTGTTTGCCGTGGCTCCGCTATTCATCTGGGCCTGGGTGCGTCGGCCAACGGTGGCACGTCTCGCGGCCATCGCCGTGTGCGTGAGCGTGGCCTTCTTGTTTCGTCACGATTTCGGGGCGTTCCTGGGATTGGCGTCGTTCGCCACGATCGCGCTCGCGCCGGGCGTCGGTCTGCCCGAGACGGCAAAGCGCCTCGGAATCTTCGTCGGATTCGTGCTGGTGTGTCTGCTGCCGTATTTCGCGTATGTCCAGACTCACGTCGGATTGATCGGCTATTTCCAGGATGCGATCGCGTTCAGTCAACGTGAGGCCGATCGCACCCAGCTGCCGCTCGCGGCGATTCAACCGGGCCACGAAGCGCGGTTGTTCTATCTGTTTCGCGCACTGCCAATCGCTGCGCTGATCTGGTTGATCGCCGATTGGCGCCAGGGATGGTCCACCCACGATCTGATGGCAGTGCCGCTCGTGGCGGCGGCGATGTTCGTGACTGCCACGTTCCTGAGAGACCCGCTGGCCGCACGCCTCCCTGACGTCGTGGTGCCAGTGGTTCTTGTCGGCGCCTGGCTTGCCGGCCGCTCGATGGTGGTCTCGAGCCGATTGGCTCGTACGGCGCTCATCGTCGTCCTTGCCGCGATGGCCGTGTCAACGGGAGTGTCGCTGGCGGCGGTCGAAAGAGCTCCGGAGCAGTTGCATCGCACGAACCTCTGGCTCGGCGCGGGCGAACTGCCGCGCCTGTTGCGCGAGAAGACGAGTGAACTGCAGGAACGCTTTGCACGCGCGCAGTTGCCAGACGGACGCCTGCTGCCGCTGGTGCCGTTCTTCGAATACCTCGATCGCTGCACCACGGCGCGGCACCATCTGCTCGTCGCGGGCAACGCCCCGGAAATCTACGTGTACGCGCGCCGTCCGTTTGCGGCCGGGCAACTGTGGTTCGTCGAGGGCTACTTCCACTCCGAGCACGAACAGCGGCGTCAGCTCGAACGTGCGACGAAGCAGGTGATCGCGTTCGCGCTCGTCTTGAGCGATCAGTACGGCGACTGGAAGTCCTGGTTTCCGCGGCTCGACGCCTTCGTGCAATCGAGTTTTCGTCCCCTGACGGAGATTCCGATCGACGACGAGAGAACGGTGCGGGTACTGGTGCATGGCGGTCTGCCGCCGAATGGTGTGGACCGGTCCACCGGCTGGCCGTGTTTCAGATGAGTGCGGATCGCCGGTGGACGCTGATTGCGTATGGCTACGGGGCGCTTCTCTCCGCGGTGTTGGGATACTTCCTGCTCGGGCTGGTCGTTCAGGTGAGCGACAGCTTTGGAAACCTCCTCGCCGTACAAAAGCCGACGCTTGCCGAGTTGTTGCGCGATCAGTTCTCACAGCGGGCGTATCTCCGCCCGCTGCTCTGGGCGCAAATCAAGCTCGTGTACGACCTGTCGGGGGGCCAGTACTACGACTGGTTCCGCGGCATTCACGTCGTCCAGGTGGTGCTGCTGGTCGGCCTGACGGTGGCGTTTCTGCGGCCGCAGCGGGCGGCTGACGTCGCCCTGGTGCCGCTGTCGCTGGCGGTTCTGACTGGGGCACACACGTTCGCCCCGATGGTCCGCGAGGCGTTCCCGATCAATTCCTTCCTCACCATCGCCATCTGTGTGCTCGCCACAGCGGTGCTGGCCGCTCGCGATCGCTCGCGCTGGTACACCGACGTCCTGGTGATCGTCATGTTCGTCGGGGCGGTGCTGACCGTGGAGTCGGGAATCCTCATCTGGGTCGTGTGCGCCGGCGCCGCGCTGCTCAAGATGCAGGGTATCTCGCGTCGAGCGCTGGTCGTCATGACCGTCGCGCTCGGTCTCTACGTCGTCGTGCGCATGCTCGTGTTCAACGTCGGGACGCCGTCGCTGGCCGAACGGGCCTCCGGCTTTGGTTTCGGCGTTCTCGAGCCATCGGAGTTAATCGCGCGTTTCGAAGGGCGCCCCTGGGGCTTTTACGTCTACAACGTCATCAGCTCCTTCTCGACGGTGTTGTTCTCGGAGCCGAAAGGCGGAGTCTGGCGATTCATCTACGAGCTGACGCTCGGCAGCGTGCACCCCTGGACTGCGGTCTCGGTGGCCTCGTCCGCGGCTGGAACGGTGCTCGTGCTGCGATACGTGTGGATGCGCCGGCAGCAGTTCCGAACGCTCGCCTTGGAGCACGGCGATCGCGTGGTGGCCCTGTTCGTCATCGTGCTGGCCGCCAACGCGGCTCTCAGTTTTCCCTATACGAAGAACGTCATCATGGGGCCCGCCGGCGTGTTTTTCGCCGCCGCCGTGTACGTGGCGGCGCGCTCGTCGCTGGACAACCTCGCGGCGGCCCGTTCTGCCGTTCCGATCGCAGCCGTGATGGTCGTCCTTTCGTTCGGATGGGCCTTTCGTGAGGTCGGCACGCTCTACAACCTTCGCCGGACCGCCGCTGAGCAGCGAACCGAATGGGTCACCGTCGATCAGTGGCTCGAGCGACAACGACTCGTTCTGCAAGGGGCGGACGCGCGGACGCTTCGCAACCACCTTCAACGCGATGCGATATGGGCGCACCCGACGCCCTCGCAGCCGACCTCGGCCTGGAAACGATGGTTCGACATCGACTGGTAACGCCGCTGTGTGTACTGGCCGCGCTGGCCCCGGTTGCGGTGACCGTCGGCGCGGCGCTCGTCGCGGCCGCGGAGATCGGCGGGGCACATCCGCTGACCGTTGGCCCGCCGCGAAACGTCGCCGAGGCGATCGCCGTTGGTGACGCCGCGACGGCTGCGCGTCTGGCCGACGGCGGCGCCAGCGTCACGGAGATCGTGTTCGTCCGTGCAGGCCTCCTCGCGCCGCAGCCCATCCTCGCCTCACCGCTCGAAGTGGCCGTGATGCTCGACCAGGCGCCGACGGTCGATTTCCTCCTTGCGCGGGGGGCGGTGCGCAATGAGCACCTCGCCTGTCTCGCTGCCGACGTGGGCGCGCGCGCTGCCCGAACGCGTGTTGGCGAGCCGGTGCAATGTCGCAAAGGCGACGCGCTCCGCGACGTGCTCGAACGCCCGTGAGATGAGTGGATTCGACGCCGTCGTCAACTTCGGCCGCAAGGCGACGCGGCGGCTGCAATCTGCGCACAAGCCGCTCGTGCGTCTGATGCGTCAGCGTGCCCGGGCGCAGGAACATCACGGGTTTCGCGAGGCGGCCGACGAACTGGATCGCGCGATCGCCCGCGTCGCGTCGGGTCGCGCGCCGATCATCGTCGGGCCATGGCTGGCCGAAGTCGGCTACGAAGTTCTGTATTGGATCCCCTTTCTGAGATGGTTTCAGGATGCGCACGGCGTGCACCGCGATCGGCTCGTCGTCGTGTCACGCGGCGGGATGGAGACCGCGTATGGCGAGCTGGCGGGCACGTATGTCGACCTGTTCGATCTCGCGTCGCCCGCCGAGCTCGCGGCGCGCAACGCCGAGCGCAGGTCACTCGCTGAAGGTGGCGGGCAGAAGCAATCGGGTGTGAGCCGCTATGACGAGGAACTGATCGCGGCCGTGCAGACGCGACTCGGCGTCGGCCACTCCGTCAACCTTCATCCGTCGATGATGTTTGGGTTGTTCCGTCACGTCTGGTACGGCAACCTGCCGTTCGACGTGTTGTGGCGGCACACGCGCTACGCCAAGGCCGAGCGGCCCTCGTCTGCGGCCGCGTCGGCCGCGCTCGATCGCGTTTCACTCCCTAGCGAGTTCATCGCCGTGAAGGTTTACGGCGGTCCAGCGCTTGGTACCAGCGAGACGACCAAGCGCGCGGTCGCCGATGTGGTGAAGCGGGCCGCGAGCGTTGCCCCTGTCGTGCTGCTCGAGACCGAGCTCGGTGTCGACGAGCATCGTGATTTCGAGCTCGAGGCGTTGCCCGGCGTGATCAGCGCACGGTCGTGGATGACGCCGCGGACGAATCTCGCTGTCCAGATCGCGCTGATCGCCCGGTCCCGTTTCTTTCTCGGCACGTGTGGCGGTCTCGCGTGGATGGCCCCATTTCTCGGAGTGCCCACGGTGGCCCTCTATGACGCCGATCGCCTGATCGCGCCGCATCTGTTCGTGTCGAGGCTGGCGGGGACGCGAGTGAACGCGGCTGATTTCACGACCATCGACCTGAGGGCCCTGGACCGGATTGCGCCGTGACGGACCCGCGCCCAACGGCCCGACGGACGATGGTCGGCTAGAATGAGCACGTCCGATCCGCATATCTCAGGCATGATGGAGCGCTTAGAGGCTGGCGAACGCATTGTCGCCGCCGTGCACAGCCGCCGACAGGTCGTGCCCGATCCGGCCGACGAGATCGAGCTCTCGGCGCGGCTGAAGCGCGAGCGGTCGCCTGCCGAGCTGCTCGATCTGGCGTCGAGACACGCCTACGGCGATAACGCGGACGACGAGCGGATGCGCCGGGTCGCCTGGCGCGCGCTCGCTCGGCGATTTGGGCATGGCGTGCGAATCGGGCGCGGCGCATTGGCCAAGCACATCGAGACGTTCGAGATCGGCGACGGCGTGTTCATCGGCGAGCAGTCGTTTCTGCAGGGGCGCTTCGACGGCCGGTGCGTGATCGGCGACCACGTGTGGTTGGGGCCGCACAGCTATCTCGACGCGCGTGAGCTGGTGCTCGAGGAATACGTCGGCTGGGGACCTGGAGCCAAAGTGCTCGGCTCGAAGCATACGGGTCTTCCAATCGATGTGCCGATCATTCAGACGGACTTGCGGATCGTCCCGGTGCGTGTGTGCGCCTGGGCCGATATCGGCGTCAACGCGGTGCTGCTTCCCGGGGTCACCGTTGGCAAGGGAGCGATCGTCGGCGCCGGCGCGGTGGTGACGAAAGACGTCGCGGAATTCTCGATCGTCGTCGGGGTCCCGGCGCGGTTTCTTCGGTGGCGCGATCCGACTCGTTCCTGATGCTGGGGACGTGGGGGGTCACATCACGATCAAGGGAGTGGACGGATGAGTGAACGGTCGGCAGTGATTGTGACGGGCGGCGCCGGATTCATCGGCTCCGAGCTCGTTCGGCAGTTGGCCGCTCGCGGCGAGCGAGTGCTCGTCGTCGACAACCTGGTCAACGGCAAACGGGAAAACGTCGCCGACGTGCTGTCTCGCGACGTCGTGTTGATGGAAACCGACATCCGCGATCTCGACACGCTGATGCCGCACATGCGGCGCGCGCGCGCCATCTACCATCTCGCCTGCCTGGGTGTGCGTCACTCGGTCCACTCGCCGCACGAGAATCACGAGGTCAACGCGACCGCGACGCTGCAACTCCTCGCGGCCGCCCGCAAGGCCGAAGTCCCTCGCTTCGTCTACGTCTCGAGCTCCGAGGTGTACGGCGGTGTGCGATGGGCGCCGACGATTCGCTGGGAACAGATGACGGAAGATCACCCGGCGTTTCCCTGCACCGTCTACGGCGGGTCGAAATTGGCCGGCGAATGCTACGCGCGCGCCTATTTCCGCACCTACGGATACCCGACCGTCGTCGTGCGTCCGTTCAACACCTACGGTCCGCGCTCGCATCACGAAGGCGACAGCGGGGAAGTCATTCCGAAGTTCCTGCTGCGCTGCCTGGCAGGCCGTCCCATGGTCATCTTCGGCGATGGCACGCAGTCGCGCGACTTCACCTACGTCAGCGACACGGCGCGCGGCATTCTGCTCGCCGGCGATCATCCGCTGGCCATAGGCGAGACGATCAACGTCGGCAGCGGCAGCGAGGTCTCGATCAACGATCTCGCGCATCTCGTGTCGCTCGAAGTCGGTCGACCCGACGCCGAGATCCTGCACGACAAACCGCGCCCCGGCGACGTCAATCGGCTCATCGCCGACGTCGCTCGCGCCCGCACGCTGCTCGGGTACGAGCCGCAGGTGTCGTTGTCGCAGGGGCTGCAGCGGCTGCTGGAGTGGTACGGCGGTCAGAACAAGACGCCCGAGGAACTGCTCGAGCAGGAGATCTTGCACAACTGGGTGCCAGCATCCGGCATCGTGTGAGCGACACGACCAGCCTGATTCCCGTCGCGCGGCCGTGGCTCGACGAGCGTGACGCCGATGCCGCTCGCCGCGCGATTCTCTCCGGCTGGGTCACGCAGGGGCCCGAGGTCGCTGCCTTCGAACGGGAGCTCGCCGCGGCCGTCGGCGCGCCCCATGCCTGTGCGGTCTCGAGCTGCACCACGGCATTGCATCTCGCGCTCGCCGCGCTCGGCGTCGGTGCCGGCGACGAAGTCATCACCGTCAGCCATTCCTTCATCGCCACGGCGAACGCCGTTCGGTACTGTGGCGCGATGCCGGTCTTTGTCGACGTCAGGCCCGACACGTACAACATCGATCCCACGCTGATCGAGGCGGCGATCACGGCGCGTACGAAAGCGGTGCTCGTCGTCCATCAGCTCGGGATGCCATGTGAGCTCGACGCCATCCTCGACATCACGACTGGGCACGGCCTCCCCGTGGTCGAAGACGCCGCGTGTGCGATTGGCAGCGAGATCCGGTGGCAGGGCCAGTGGGAGCGGCTGGGCCGTCCCCATGGTGACGTGGCCTGCTTCTCGTTTCACCCTCGCAAGCTGCTCTCCACGGGCGACGGTGGCATGCTGACGACGCGGAACGCTGACCTCGATGCGCGATTCCGGCTGCTGCGGCAGCACGGCATGAGCGTGCCCGATACCGTGCGCCACGCGTCGACGCGCGTCGTGTTCGAGGAATACACGGTCGCCGGCTTCAACTACCGCATGACCGACATCCAGGCGGCGATCGGGCGCGTGCAGCTGTCACGGCTGGCTGAGATCGTCAGCCGCCGGCGCGACCTGGCCGCGCGTTACGGTCAAGCGCTGCAGCACGTCGCCGCCATCACTCCCGCGGCCGAGCCAGAGTGGGCCCGCAGCAACTGGCAGAGCTACACCGTTGGTCTCGAGCCGCCGCTCGATCAGCGCCGGGTGATGCAGCGGATGCTGGACGACGGCATCGCGACGCGCCGCGGCGTGATGAATGCCCATCGCGAGCCGGCGTATCCGCCGGGCTCATGGCGCGGCAGCGGCCCACTGACGACCGGCGAGCGCCTCCAGGAGACGACGATCGTGTTGCCGCTGTATCACCAGATGACGCCCGACGAGCAGGATCGCGTCGTCGCGTCGCTGAAACGAGCCGTGGCGCACTGATGCTGTCGATCGTCACGCCGGCGTTCAACGAGGAGGCCAACCTCGACGCGCTCTACGAACGGCTGACGAAGACGATGGCGGTCGTCGGCGGCGAGTGGGAGTGGCTGCTGGTCGACGATCACTCGCGCGACGACACGTTTGCCGTGATCCAACGCCTGGCCTCGGCCGACCCGCGGGTGCGCGGCATCAGGCTCGCCCGCAACTCAGGGTCCCATGTCGCGATCACGTGCGGGCTCCACCATGTGCGCGGCGATGCGGCGGTGATGATGGCGTCCGATCTGCAGGACCCGCCAGAGACGCTCGGCGCACTCCTGCAGAAATGGCGCGCCGGTGCGCAGGTCGTGTGGGCAACCCGACGCGAGCGTCCCGGTGATCCCGCGCACGCCGGTTTTGCCGCCGTCTACTACTGGATCATGCGCAACGTCGTCGGCATGAAGGAGATTCCGGAGCGAGGCGCCGACTTCTTCCTCGTCGATCGCGTCGTCATCGATGCGTTCCGCCGTTGCCAGGAGCGGCACGTCAGCGTGTTTGCGCTGATCGCCTGGCTCGGATTCAAGCAGGAGTACATCGAGTACGACAAGCAGCCGCGCGCGGCCGGGCGATCCGGCTGGACCCTGGCGCGCAAGATCAAGCTCGTCGTCGATTCGGTGACCGGGTTCTCGGATGCGCCGATCAAGGCGTGTTCCGCGGCCGGCGCAGTGTTGTTCGGACTCGGCGTGTTGCTGATGGTCGTCGGCATCTTCGCGAACGGCGCGTTTACGCTGCTGCTGGCCGCCATTGTCACCGCAGCCGGGTTGCAGCTGTTGGCGCTCGGTGTCGTCGGTGAGTACGTCTGGCGCGCGCTCGACGAGTCGCGGCGCCGTCCGACATACGTTGTCGAGGCGGCAACGCAAGAGCCGCACTAGAGAGAGGGTCCACGGAGAAACGGTTTCACAGGAGCATCGGAGCAACGGAGCACGAACAGAGCTGCGTGCTTCGCGGCACGCCCACCTGACCCCACCCGCACCGAACGTGTCTCGAAGGATGTTCCTCTGTCCGATCTCCGTTGCTCCGTTTCTCCTGTGATCTGTTGCTCTGAAAGCTCTGTTACGGCGCTAATGGCGAGTGTCACGGCGAAGGCGGGCAAGCCGACTCGAGGTTGCGATAGAGCGTGCCGTAGGGGAGGGTCGCCAGTTCCTGCAGGCGAATCGGCCGCTTGAGCGCGTCCCGTGACGGGGGATCGAGCAGCAGATATCGCGACTTCGGCGGCAGGGCGAGGAGATCGGGTTCACGCACGACTGACAATCCCACGCCGGCGGGAATGGCGATGAGATACGGTGGGTATTGCGAGGTGAGCAGCGTGTTGCACCAGCGCGGCTCACCGGCGTGATACGCGATCTTCCCTTCAATCGCTTCCGAGAGGGCATAGACGCCGCGACGATCCCACACGAAGTTGTCGTGTCGTGAGGCGTCGAACGACCGGATGAAGACGCTGATGGCGGCGACGTTCGACACGATGAGCGCAGCCGGGACGACCAGCGCCAGACGAGGTGCCGACGCGATCGCGAGGAGCGCGGCGAAAAGGAGAAACGGCGACAGCACGCGATGCTCGGCCCAGTTGGTGAGCGTGTAGAGCGACAGCATCAGCAGAAGGGCGCCTGCCATCGCGAGCGCGCCGACGGTGAGATGCGCGACTCCACTACTCGTGGCCGGTTGCGGCCGAGTGCGGCGCGCAGCGACGGCCGCCATCGCGACCGCGAGCCCGAGCAGTCCCCAGTACTGAACGCGGTGCAGCACTTCGAGCGGTGCGTACTCACTGGTGGCGATTGTGTGCTTCACGTTCGCCACGAGGTTGACGGCGATCGTCGTGACGCTCGAGCTGAGGTCGAAGACCTTCAGGAAAAAGAACCCCGTGGGAAACGGAGCGGCGCTCCGGCTGTAGGCGAAGACGATTGCCATTGCCAGCAGCGCTGAGCCGGCGAGTGTCGCCAGTCGTTGGCGGAGATCCCGCGGGCCGATGGTCACGAACGACCAGAGTGGAATCAGGACCACCCACGACGGCCTGATGAACGACAGCGCCACGAGCACGAGCCAGCCGGCGGCGATCGCCCAGCGCCGGATAACCGGTCCGAGCGCGTGCGCAAAGAACGCGGCCATCATGACGGCGCCGGCGCTGTGCAGTCCCTCTTGCATACCCGTCGGTGCCCAGAACACCAGCGGCCAGAACGTGGCCAGCAGGAGCGCCGACAACACGATCCGCGCCGTGCTCACGCCGGAGAGCGTCACCCACGCCCAGGCGGCCGTGGCAATCGCCACCAGATTCAGCACGACGACGCTGTGGCGATGCCACCCGAGCACCATGCCGAACAGGCCGTACGCGACCGCGATTCCCGGCCCATGCGGACCGAATGGAGTGAAACCTGACGGGTTCGTCAGCTCGCCCAGGGTGTAGTAACCGCCTCGAAAGCCGACGCGGCTGAACGTGAGCGCCTGATGCCAGTACGCGACCTCGTCGTTGAGCACGGGACGAAACGACGAGATCGGGACGCCGAATAGCCAACGAACGAGCGCGATGACGACGAGTGGAACACCAGCGACGCACACGAGCGTCGCGACGACGCGGCCGAGGCCATGAAGCCTGATCGGTCCGGTGCGCACGCGGTCTGGCGGGATCATGCGGTTGCCGCTGCGGTCGTCGCGGTGTTGCTCATGGCCTTGTGGCCGCCAGCCGCGGCACCGTCGGTCTCGCTGGATCGTGACGGCAAACTCGATGCGCTCTCATCGATCCTCGGACACCCCGGAACGCCGGCCGCGACGATCGAACAACAGCTCGCGGCGCTCGGTCCATTTCCGCCCGATGCCGCCGCTGCGCGTGTCTTGTCCGACGCGCTCGTGGCGTGCGACACCTCGACGATGGATGGGGCGGAACGCCAGCGGCTCGCGCAGGAGCTTTACGCTATCACGGTGACGACCGCAGACGAGGCGCGCGTCGTGGCTCGAACGATGCTGGCGCTTCAGCAATCAATCCAGCACGCCCGCTGCTCGCCGACGGCAGCCGATGCGCTGCTGGTCGCGGCCCGCCGCGTCATGACGACCGAGCCCAACGCGCGCAAGGATTGGTGGTGAGCGGAGCCGCGGCGATGGCAACGGCGAGCGCCGGCGCGCGGGTGCGTCGCACCCGACGGATCTGGATCGGGGTGTTGAGCGTCGCCTTGTTCGTCTTCGTCTGGACGCTTCGATTCAATACGCTTGGCGGCGCGCTGGGTGGGTTCGACGACGACCATTTCGTGCCGTTCGGGTATGCGAAGCAGGTACAGGCGGGCGATCAACCGTTGCGTGATTTTGCTGGAATCGGGCTCCAGGGCGTCTGGCCGTCGCTCACGTTCGAGCTGTCGGCGATGGCGCAAACGTGGCTGGGGAATCAGTTGCGGTCGGAGGCACTGCTCACGGTGACCGGCATCGCGACGGCCGCAGTGCTCACGTTCCTGGCGGCGGTGCACATCGCGCCGATCTGGATCGCGATGTCCGCAGCGATGCTCGGCGCGTTCCTGGGGACGAGGCTTTACAACTACCCGAAAGTCCTCGTGCTCGGGGCGGCAGTGCTCGTGATCGCGCGGTACGCCCAGCGTGCCAGTCTGGCGGGAGTGGCCGCGCTTGCCGTCGTCACCGTCGTCGGTTTCCTGTTCCGTCATGACTTCGCGATCTACGTCGGTATCGGATCGATCGCAGTGATGATCGCGGCCGCGGGTTCCATTCGCACCGCGCTCGCGCAGGTTGGTCGCTATACGGTGATCGTCGTCGTGTTGCTGACGCCGTCCCTCATCGTCGTCCAGCGGTACGCCGGCTTGCGCTCCTACCTGCAGGACAGCCTGATCTCTGTCAACGAGGAGTCGGCCCGCACGGAGCGTCGTGAACTGTCATTCGTGGCGAGCAGCGGCGACGGGCGTCGTCTGAACCCGTGGAACTTCTTCGACGAGGAGCCGAACGCCGTCAAGTGGCTGTTCTATGTGAGCTGGGTGCTGCCGCTGGTGGCCGTCGTCATTGCGGTACGGCCATCGCCGCAGTGGCGCCAGTGGCGGCCTGCGCTCGTGGCGTTGGCGTTGATGGCGTTCGTGCTCATTCCCGCATTTCTTCGCGGGAACACCGCGGCGAGATTTGGTGACATGGCGCCCGTGACGGCGGTCCTGTTTGCCGCCTCGCTGGCGTGGGTGTTTCGTGAGGACGCGAGCCGGCGCGCGCTCGTTGGCGGTGGAAGCGCCGCTGTCGTCCTGATGGCTGCCACCGTCCAGAGTGTGTGGGCCATCGGCGGGGTGACGAACGATCTCGACGTGTCAGGCTGGTCGCACTCGCCAGCGGCCATCGTGAGCCAGTCATCACGGCGATGGGCCGAGCTGCAGCAACTGCCGCGCGCGTATTGGGCCGGCACACCAGAGAGCCCGAGCATCGCGGCGGTGCAGTACCTTCACGCGTGCACGCGTCCGTCCGATCGCGTGCTCGTCATCTCGTATCAGCCAGAACTGCTTCCGCTCGCGGATCGTCGATTCGCGGGCGGCCGGGCGAGTGTCATCCCGGGGCTCGTCACAGACGACGACCATCAGCGACAGCTGATTCGATTCTGGGAACGGCAATCGGTTCCGATCGTGCTCGTCGAGCCGGCAGAGGAGCACGCGTTCGAGATTCCGATCCTGTACACGCACTTGATCGAGCGATACGTCGACAGCGGCCCGCTGCCGGTGAATGGCGGCACTGTGCTGCACGTGTATGCGGAACGATCTCGGCAGCCGTCCGGCGCGTTCGGTCCATCGGCCTTGCCCTGTTTTCAGTAGCGGGCGTGTAGAATGTGTTCGCCATCTGGAGCGTAATGATCGACTGTATTGCGGGGTACCACCTGAATCCGTGGACCTGCGGAATCGCCAAATTCAACGCCATTCTGGCGAAATATCTCGGCGTGCCCGTGGTCGGGCTCCGTGCGGTTGAGCTGGGGAGCTATCGCCGGCCGCTGCTCTCGTTGAAACTCTCGGAATTCAGCGCCGAAGACGCCGCCGATCTCGATCTGTGGTGCCGCTCGCACCGCGAGCGCTTCGAGCTGTTTCTCCATGCCTTTGACGGCACTGAGATCGAGCAGCGGCTCGTCGCTGCCGCGGCGCGGGTGTATTGCGGCAACAGCGAGCTGTTCCAGAATCTCCGGAGCACACGACCCGACATCCTCGAGCTGTTTTGCCCGGGCACGATTCTCAACCCGCAGCGGTTTCAGCGCACCGAGCTCTCCGTATTCACGTTCGGCATGGCGCACAAGATTCGCGTGTCGCTGTATCGCCGCTTGTACGAGCTGCTCGAGGCGACGGGCCGCAGTTACGCCGTCTACGTCTCGACCGCGCTGCACGAGAACACCAGCTTCGACGGCTCGTTCGTGGTCCGGTTCGAAGAGCTGCAATCGATCTTCAATGGTCAGGTGTTCTTCATGGGCTATCTGTCGGACACCGCGGTCTTCAATCACCTGATGGACTGCACGTTTCTGGCAGCCTTCTTCGAGAAGGGGCTTCGCGCCAACAACACCACCGTGAATGCCGCGATGGAGTCGGGCTGCGCCGTCATCACGAATCTCGACGAGCACTCGCCCCAGGGTCTGGTGCACCTGCAGAACGTGATCGACATCAACTGCTGCGATCGTCTGCCCGACGACGAGCATATTCAGCGCATCGGGCGCGCGGCGCGTGACATCGCGCAAGGACGGTACGGCTGGGATCAGCTCGTCGCACAGCTGCGACCCGTCGTTCGCGCGTAGCCGTGTTGGTCGACGTCAACGGGACCGAGAAACCGATCGTCGTTGAGGCGGGTCTTTAGACCCGCCGTCGCCGGCTCGCGCCGGACCCGGGGGAAACACATTGGCACGCACACTCCGCATCGGCACCCACGAGATCGGCGAATCCGCCCCGTGTTACGTCATCGCTGAGATCGGTCATAACCACCAGGGCAGCCTCGACAAGGCACGCGAGCTGTTCCGCGAGGCCAAGCTCGCCGGCGCACATGCGGTGAAGCTGCAGAAACGCGACAACCGCGGGCTCTATACGCGCGCCGCGTACGAGAGGCCGTACGACAACGAAAACAGCTTCGGTGCGACCTACGGCGAGCATCGCGAATTCCTGGAGTTCGGCCGCCGCGAGTACGAGGCGCTGGGCGCCTACGCCCGCGAGCTCGGCGTCGACTTCTTCGCGACGGCGTTCGATCTCGCCAGCGCCGATTTCCTGGCGTCGCTCGACATGCCGGCCTACAAGATCGCCTCGGGCGACCTCAAGAGCACGCCGCTGCTCAAGCACGTCGCCGCCTTCGGCAAGCCGATCATTGTCTCGACGGGTGGAGCGCTGCTCGACGACGTCCAGCGCGCGTATGACACCATCGTGCCGATCAACCCGCAGCTGGCGATCCTGCAGTGCACGGCTGGGTACCCGGCCGCGTTCGATGAGCTCGATCTCCGGGTGATCTCGACGTATCGCGAACGCTTCCCCGAGGCGGTCATCGGTTTTTCGAGCCACGACAACGGGATCGCCATGCCGGTGGCCGCCTACATGCTTGGCGCGCGCATCGTCGAGAAGCACTTCACGCTGAACCGGGCGATGAAGGGCACCGACCACGCGTTCTCGCTCGAGCCCGTGGGGTTGCGCAAGATGGTTCGCGACCTCGACCGAACCTTCAAAGCCATGGGCGACGGCTCGAAGAAGCTTTACGAGAGCGAGCGGGCCCCCATCCTCAAGATGGGCAAGAGCCTCGTCGTCGCGCGCAGTCTGCCGAGCGGGCACGTGCTCGGTCCGCAGGACGTCGTCATGAAATCGCCCGGCGGCGGCATTCCACCGTACGAGCTCGACAAAGTACTCGGCCGCGTGACGCTGAAGCCGCTGCACCAGGATGATTTCCTGACGTTCGAAGTGTTGAGCAAACCCGATCCCGAGTTCGCGCGTTCGTGACGCTTCGACACGCTCAGGACCACGGACGCTTCTCGCTCGAACAGCACATCGCCGTCGTCACCGGCGCCAGCGGCAAGCTCGGTGGCGTCTGGGTGGAAGCACTGGTCGAGGCCGGCGCGCGCGTGGCGGCACTGGATCTGCCTACCGCCGTGCCGACCGTGCGCTTCGAGGAACTGACTCGAAGCTGCTCCGACCAGGTGCAGTGCTTCGAATGTGACATCACCAGCCGGCCGTCCATCGAAGCGGCGGCGCAGGCCGTGGCGACGCGGCTCGGCGAACCATCCGTGCTCGTCAACAACGCCGGAATCGATCAGCCTCCTGACAGCCCCGGTGATCGCCATCAGCTTCACGAGCTGCCGATCGACCAGTTCCGTCGCATGGTGGAAGTCAACCTGCTGGGGACGTTCCAGGTCACGCAGGTGTTCGGCGAACGAATGGCGGCGCGTGGCGGCGGATCGATCATCAACATCGGTTCGCTCTATGCATCCGTGTCTCCCGACCCGCATTTCTACGATCATCTGGGAGGCAGCGCGCCGTTCATCAAGTCACCCGCGTACGGCGCGTCGAAGGCGGGTGTCGTGAGCCTGTCGAAGTTCTTTGCGACTCATTGGGCGCACCGGGGTGTTCGCGTGAACACGCTGTCGCCCGGTGGCGTCCTCGCCGGGCAGGACGAGGGATTCAAGCGCAAGTACGGCGCGCGAGTGCCGATGGGCCGGATGGCGAACCCCGAGGATCTGAAAGGCCCGCTGGTCTTCCTCGCCTCAGCGGCATCGACCTACATCACCGGACACGAGCTCCGCGTCGATGGAGGCTTCACGGCGTGGTGATCACCCTCTCGACGCCTTCGTTCATCCCCAATCAGGTCGGCGGTCGGGATTGCCCGGCGTCCGACGGCCGCACGTTCGCGAAGATCGATCCGGCCACCGCGAGTGAGATCTGCCAGGTGGCCCGGTCGTCTGCGGCCGACGTGCGAGCGGCCGTCGCGCTGGCGAAACAAGCGCAGCCGGCGTGGGGAGCGTTGACGCCGGTCAAACGTGGCGACATCCTCCGTCGCATCGCGATCCTGATGCAGGAGCATCGTGCCCCGATCGCCGATCTGGTCGCGCGCGAGACCGGGAAGTCACGTAAGGACGCGCTCGGCGAGACCGATGCGGCGATCGAGATGGGGTTCTTCGTCGCGGGAGAGGGCCGGCGCTTCTATGCACACACGACGACGAGCGCGGTGCCGAACAAGAGCGCGATGATCGTGCGGCAGCCGCTCGGCGTGGCCGGGCTCATCATCGCCGCCAATACGCCGATCGCGAACGTGGCGTGGAAGGCGTTTCCGGCGTTGTTGTGCGGCAACGCAGCGATCATGAAAGCGGCCGAGGATACACCGCTGTCCGCGTGGGCGTTTGGCGTGATCGCGCGCGAGGCGGGCGTGCCCGATGGCGTCTACACCACCCTGCATGGATTCGGCGAGGAGGCCGGCGCGCCGCTCGTGGAACACCCCGACGTCGCCGTGGTCAGCTTCACCGGATCGTGCGAGGTCGGGCGCTGGATTGCCGAGACTGCCGGCCGCCGGCTCGCCAAGACGTGTCTCGAGCTCGGTGGCAAGAATCCGCTGATCGTCTGCGACGATGCGGATTTGCAGAACGCGGTGACGTGGACGCTCGGCTCTGCGTTCAGCAATGCCGGTCAGCGCTGCGCCGCCGGCAGCCGCATCATCGTGTTCGACGCGGTCTACGATCGCTTCAAGACGATGCTCGTCGAGGCGACGGGACGTCTCAAGGTCGGCACCGCGGATACCGACGACTACGGGCCGGTGATCAACGAGCAGCAGCTGACGAACATGCTCGCGTCGGTCGAACGGGCGAAGGCGGCGGGTGCGTGTGTCGTGACGGGCGGGCATCGCCTGAGCGGTGGCGCATATGGCGACGGCTATTTCGTGGCGCCGACCATCATCGAGCGCGTCGGAGCCAACGACGAGATCACGAGAAGCGAGCTGTTCGGCCCGATCACCTGCTTATATCGTGTGAACAGCTTCGAGGAAGCGATCGAGCTGGCGAACGATTCGCCGTTCGGGTTGACTGCTTCGATTCACACGCAAAGCCTGAACCGCGCGATGACGTTCCTCGCGCGGATCCAGTCGGGCGTGGCGGTCGTCAACGGCGGCACCTACGGCAGCGAGCCGCACCTGCCGTTCGGCGGCCTGCGTCAATCGGGCAACGGCTGGCGCGAGGCGGGCACGCAGGCGCTCGACGTCTACTCGGATCTCAAGACGATCTACATCAACCACAACCCGACGGCGGTATAGATGCCTAGCGTTGTCGCGTTGATTCCGGCTCGGGGCGGTTCGAAGCGGGTGCCTGGCAAGAACGTGCGCGCGCTCGGTGGGCATCCGATGATTGCCTACACGATTGCCGCGGCGGCTGACAGCGGTGTCTTTGACGCCATCATCGTTTCGACCGACTCCGAAGACGTCGCCCGGATCGCGCGCGACTACGGAGCAGAAGTGCCGTTTCTGCGGCCGCCGGCCCTGGCCAGCGATACCTCGCCTGACATCGAGTGGCTCGAGCACCTGCTCGAGGAGTTGCGCGCCAGGGGCCGGACGTGGGACTGTTTCAGTCTGCTGCGCCCGACGAGTCCGTTTCGCACGGCCGACACCATCCGCCGTGCTTGGGCACGCTTTACCGCTCAGCAAGGGGTGGATTCACTTCGCGCCGTGGAGACGTGCGCGCAGCACCCCGGAAAGATGTGGATCGTTCGCGGCGAGCGCATGTTCCCGTTGCTTCCCTTTGCACTGTCGAGCTCGGGGCCCGGCGGTCAGACCTTCGAGCAGCCGTGGCACAGCACGCCCTACCAGGCGCTGCCGGCCGTGTACGTGCAGAACGCGTCGCTCGAAATTGCCTGGACCCGCGTCGTCCGCGAGCGCCGGACCATCGCTGGCGACGTGCTGGTGCCGTTTCTGACCGAGGGGTATGAGGGATTCGACATCAACGACGAGTACGATTGGATGATGGCGGAGCGGTTGCTCGCCGATGGCACGGTGACACTGCCATCCCTGACGGCGAGGACGGCTCGCTAAGAGAGGCGTTGGGAGTTGATCTGAAAGACAACCATGGGTGATCTCGAGACTGTTCAGGGCGAGTCGCTCGAGCTGCAGTTCGTGCCGGCGGGAGAGTTCGAGCGTCTGCTCGCCGCTTCCATCGAGCCAGTACCGCGCGCACGCGCCTTCGCGGCGCTGGCCCGCATCAACGTCCTCTACATGATCGCCGGTGCCTGGTCGGGGCACGTCGGGACGAGCTTCAGTTCGCTCGAGATCATGAGCTGGCTCTTTCTCAACGAGATTCGCGATCTCGATAAGGGGCCGAACGAGTCCGACATCTTTTTCTCGTCCAAGGGGCACGATGCGCCGGCGTTGTACGCCGCGCTGATCGGCCTGGGCCTGCTGGACGAGGACCGGCTGCATGATCTGCGGCGGCTTCACGGTCTGCCCGGTCATCCGCATGTCGAGACGCCGTACGTGCAGGCGAACACGGGATCGCTCGGCATGGGCATCTCGAAGGCGAAAGGCATGGTGCTGGCCAATCGTCTCGAGGACGTCGAGCGCCGCGTGTTCGTGCTGACCGGCGACGGCGAGCTGCAGGAAGGGCAGTTCTGGGAGTCGCTGGCGTCAGCGGCGAATCAGCAGTTGTCCGAGATCGTCGCCATCGTCGATCACAACAAGATTCAGTCGGACACCTGGGTGCGCGACGTCAACGATCTCGGCGACATCGAGGCCAAG
The DNA here is from genome assembly GCA_035649395.1 of Vicinamibacterales bacterium. GTDB lineage: Bacteria > Acidobacteriota > Vicinamibacteria > Vicinamibacterales > UBA2999 > Gp6-AA40. Next base: position 16,753 of record DASRJR010000083.1, on the reverse strand, counting down.
CTGCGGGCGTTCGGCTGGCACGTGGTCCGATGCGACGGCCACGACGTCGCGGCACTCGAACGGACGTTCCGCGCCCTCCATGCCGTGACCGATCGCCCGAAGGCGATCGTCGCCGACACCGTGAAGGGCCGTGGCGTGTCGTTCATGGAAGGTCCGGCGATGCAAGCCGGCGAGCTCTATCGCTATCATTCGGGCGCTCCCAACGAGGAGGACTACACGGCCGGTCTGGCGGAACTGCTCGCCACGGCAAACCGCCTGTTCGCCGAGCTCGGCCTGGGGAGGGTGCGTACCGAATCGCGGGAACGCAACCCGCGCCGCGAGCCGCGCAAGACCGACAACCTGATCTCGGCGTACGAACACGCACTCCTCCGGGAGGGCCAGCGTCGTCGCAACCTGGTCGTCCTCGACGCCGATCTGATCAAGGACTGCGGCTTGATCTCGTTTGCCAAACGGTTCCCGGATCGGTTCATCGAGTGTGGGATTGCCGAGCAGGACATGGTATCCACCGCGGCCGGGCTGGCCCGGCGCGGCTATCTGCCGGTGGTGCACTCGTTCGCCTGTTTCCTCTCCGCTCGGCCGAACGAGCAGATCTACAACCAGTGCTCAGAAGGATCGAAAGTCATCTACGTGGGATCGCTCGCCGGGCTCCTACCTGGTGGGCCGGGCCACTCGCATCAATCGGTGCGTGACATTTCGGCGCTCCGCGGGATGCCGCACATGACCCTGCTGGAGCCTGCGCTCGAGACGGAGCTCAACGCTCTCCTCGACTACGCGGTCAACCACGCGCCCGATAGTGTCTATCTCCGGCTGGTCTCGGTGAAGTGGCCGATGCCGTTCTCGTATCCGTCGCATCACAAAGTGGAGTTCGGTCGCGGATGGGTGGTGCGCGACGGGACCGATGCGGTCGTGTTCGCCTACGGTCCGTGGCTGCTCGCCAATGCGTTCGAGGCGGCCGAGGAGATCGAGCGCAGCAGCGGCGCCAGCATCCGCCTGGTGAACTTGCCCTGGTTGAACAAGATCGATCTGCGATGGCTCCGCGAAGTGATCGGCGGGCGCCGCTCGGTCGCGACGCTCGACAACCACTACCTCAAAGGCGGTCAGGGCGAGATGATCGCCTCGGCGGTTGCCGAGATCGGCCTCGAGCCGTCGGCGCGCGTGCTCCGCGTCGGCGTCACCGCGTTGCCGGCCTGCGGCACCAACGACGAGGTGCTCGTGCATCACAAGCTCGATGTCGCGAGCATCGTGAAGAGCCTGCGTCACGTGGTGCCGCTCATCGCATGATCGCGCTGTTCTGGGACATCGATGGCACGCTCCTCACGACGGGAAAAGCGGGCGTGCCGGCGTGGGAGACGGCGGTTCGCGAGATCGTGCAGCGGGACTTCGAGCTGGAGTCCTTTCGCGTGGCCGGGCTGACCGACTATCAGATCGCCGTTCGCACGTTCGAGATGCTCGGGGTCGACGCCGACGAGTCGACCATTCGCCGCATGGTCCGGCGCTACGAGGAGCTGCTGCCCTCGGAACTGCCCAAGAAGACCGGGTACGTGATGCCGAACGTCCGCGAGATCCTCGACCGGCTTCGGGGCGAGCCCGACGTCCACTCGTATCTGTTGACGGGCAATACGCCTGGCGGCGCGCGCGCAAAGCTCACGCATTACGACCTGTTCAGATACTTCGAAGGCGGCGCATTCGCCGAGGATGCCGGCGATCGAGCCAGCATCGCCGCCCGGGCGCTCGATCTCGCGCGCCGGAACGCGCCGGTTGGCGACGACCGGCTCTTCGTGATCGGCGACACGCCACACGACGTCGACTGCGCCAACGCGATCGGCGCACGCACGATCGCCGTCGCCACAGGCGGGTACTCGCGAGCCGAGCTGCTGTCGCATCGGCCCTGGCGCGTGTTCGACGTCCTGCCGGCGGCCGACGAATTCGAGCGGCTGATTCGCGAGCCGTCCGCCGCGCAGCCGGAAATCAGGCCGGCATGAAGCGGGGCATTCGTCGGTTTCCGCACGTCTGGCGGGCCTCGCGGCTGGCACGACGCTGGCTCCACGCGCGCCGGGGCGCGTATCCGGACTTCTCGACGCTCATCGCCGAATTGCCCGAGCTCTGGCAGTCGGCCCGTGCCGCCGCCGCGGGCGGTCCGCGAGTGCTGATGGCGAGCTCGATCGGCTCGTACGCGCACGCGGTGACGCTCGAGAGCGCGCTCGCCGCAGCGCTCACGTTCAGAGGCGCCGAGGTCCACGCGCTGCTCTGCGACGGCTCGATGACGGCGTGTGCGGAATGCGACGCCTCGCTCTATCCCGACATTTCCCGCTTCGTCGCCCACGGCCCTGCTCGCGATCTGTGCCGTGACTGCCTGTGGCCCGCCGAGCGCGTGTACGGGCAGCTTGGGATTAGGGTCCATCGCTACGGCGACTGGTTGACCCCCGACGATCGCGCGGATGCGCGACGTCTCGCCGTGGCGTTTCCGTATGACGAGATCCGCAACCTCACGCTGGACGGCCTGGCGATCGGCGAGCACGCCTATGCGGGCGCGCTCCGCTTCTTCGCAACGGCTTCGCTCGACGATGAGCCCGGCGCCGAGGCCGTGCTGCGACGCTATCTCGAGGCGTCGCTGCTGACGGTATCAGCCACGCGAACGCTGCTGCGCGCCGTCGGCTTCACATCCGCAGTCTTCACGCACGGCATCTACGTGCCGTGGGGCATCATCGGCGAAGTCGCGCGTCAGGAGCGCGTCAGGGTGTCGACCTGGAACGTCGCCTATCGCAAGCGGCGGTTCATCTTCAGCCACGACGATACCTATCACCACACGCTGATGAACGAGCCGCGTTCGCACTGGGAGAACAACGCGCTGACGCCGGCACAGGACAGCGAGTTGATGAAGTATCTCAAGACCCGGCGTGACGGTCTCTTCGACTGGATCGTGTTCCACCGGCCGACGACGCAGGACGCTGATGCGATCGCCACGCAGCTGGGTGTCGACCGCTCGAAGCCGGTGATCGGCCTGCTCACCAACGTCTCGTGGGATGCACAGCTGCACTACCCGGCGAATGCATTTCCCAACATGCTCGAATGGCTGGTGGAGACCTGCCGGTACTTTGCGACGCGGCCGGATCTCCAGCTGCTGATCCGCGTGCATCCGGCCGAGATCAGCGGCTTCCCGCCGTCGCGCCAGCCGATTCTCGGTGAGCTGAAACGCCGCCTGCCCACGCTCGCATCGAACGTCATCGTCGTTCCTCCCGAGAGCGGGATCAGCACGTACGCCGTCATGTCGCTGTGCAACAGCGCGATCATCTACGGCACCAAGATGGGCGTCGAGCTGACGAGCGTCGGCATGCCCGTCATCGTCGCCGGCGAGGCGTGGATTCGGAACAAAGGGCTCACCGAAGACGCCAGCTCGCCCGAGGAGTATTTCCGCATCCTCGATCGACTGCCGTTTCCCGGTCCGCTCGGCCCGGCGCAGCTGGCCCGCGCGCGACAGTACGCGTACCACTTCTTCTTCAATCGCATGATCCCGCTGCCGTTTGTCGAGCCCAAAGCCGGCTACCCCATCTACCGGCTCAAGCTCGAGACGCTCAAGCACTTATTCCCCGGAGAATCGCGCGGACTGGATACAATCTGCGACGGCATCCTGGGCAAGGGCACGTTCGTGATGAGCGACAGCCCGAGGACTCCTGAGCTGGTCACCAGTCGTTAGCCATGGGATCTCTGCAGTTCAGGGTTCACAGAACCGTGAACCTTGAACTGCACGCATACAGTCAGCTGCTGTGATCGAACTGTTTGGCTTCCTGATCGCGACGGGCACCGCGTTGTGGCTCGGCGCCGTGGTGCGCCGCTGCGCACCGGCGATCGGGGCGGTCGTGCCGCCGCGGCCGGATCGATGGCACACGAATCCGACGCCGACAATGGGCGGCATCGCGATCGCGCTCGGCACGGTGGCCGGCTTCGCGGCGATCGCCGTCACGCCCGAGAGCGCCGCAGTGACGACCGCCTGGCCGGCGGTGCTCATGGCCGCGCTGACCATGTCGGTGGTCGGCATGTTCGACGATCGCCTGCAGCTCTCGCCGGTGGCCAAGCTGGTGTCGTCGCTGGCGATCGGCGCCTTCCTCGTGTTCGCGCTCACCGGATCCGAGCCGGCGGCGGCGCTGCCCACCAGCTACACCTTGATCGGCACGATCTGGTTCGCCGGCGTCTGTCACGCGCTCAATCTGCTCGATAACATGGACGGTCTGGCGGCGGGCGTCGCCCTGATCGCGGCGCTGTTCCTGGCCGCGCTGCTCGGCCAGACGCTCGGCCCCGCGCTGGTGCTGATGCTCGTCGCGCTGGCCGGCGCACTGGCCGGATTTCTCTACTGGAATCGTCCGCAGGCGCGGCTGTTCATGGGCGATTGCGGCAGCCTGTTCATCGGCGCGCTCCTCGGCGGCGCCTCACTGGTGCCGGTGTTCAACCAGCGCGTCGCGTTCGTCAGCCCCGCGGTGCTCGTCATGCTGATCCTGGTCGTGCCGCTGTTCGATACCGGGTTCGTGCTGGTGTTGCGGCGCCTGGCCGGTCGCAGCGCGACGAAGGGAGGCACCGATCACGTCTCGCACCGGATCGTGTCGTTGGGATTCTCCGAGCGAAGCGCCGTACGCATTCTCTACGGCCTCGGCGTCGTCGGTGGCCTGACCGCCTGGGCGCTGTCGGCGTTGAGCACCGTCGAGCCAATGCCGATCCTGGCGGTCTTCGCGGTGGTCGTGATCCTCATCGGGATCTATCTCGCCCGCGTCCCGGCGTACAACAAGCAGGACTTCGTCGCGCTGCAGAAGTCGTCGTTCGCACCGCTCCTGAAGGACCTGGCGTTCAAGTGGCACGCCGGCGAGGTCTTGCTCGACCTGGTCCTCATCACCGTGTGCTATTACGCCGCCTACCGGCTCCGGTTCGACGAAGGGCGTGAGCTCGACATCTTTCTGCGGTACTTCACCGTGTCGCTGCCGGTCGTGCTCGGGTGCAAGCTCGCGGCACTCTACAGCTCGGGACTCTATCAACGCTCGTGGGACACATTCGGGCTTCGCGATCTCGGAGCCGTCGCGCGCGGCGTCGGTGCCGGATCGCTGCTGACGGTGGCGGCCTCGTACTACCTCTATCGCGGCGAGGGGTTCTCGCGCGTGGTGTTCGTGCTCGACGGCCTGTTGCTGACGGCAGCGATCGTGGCCACGCGTGCCTCGTTCCGGACGATGAACCTCGTGGCGGCAACGCGCAACAAGCGCAGCCGGCGGGTGCTGGTCTACGGCGCCGGCAAATACGGTCAGCTGCTCGTGCGCGAGATGCGCGCCAATACCGCGTGGCACATGAACCCGATGGGCTTCATCGACGACGACCCGTTGAAGACGAGACGCTGGATCGTCGGCGTCCCGGTGCACGGCAGCATCGAGCACCTCGAGGCGACGATGCGCCGGTTCGACATCGAGGAAGTGGTGCTGAGCAGCCCGTCGATCAATGGCAGCGTAGAGCACCGCATCCGCGAGGTCTGTGCGATGTTGAAGCGGCCGGTGCGCCGGCTGCGCATGGAGATCACGTAAGCAGAATGCAAAATGCAGCATTCAGAATTCAGGCACTGATTGCATCGATGCTGTCTGCATGCTGCATTCTGCATTCTGAATGACGGTGCGCAAGCTAAGGATAGGCATCGACGGGCGCGCCTGGACGTCTCCGGCCGCCGGCGTTCGCCGTTACATCAGCGGACTCGTGCCTGCGCTCCTCACACTGGACGATCCGATCGACGTCGTGTCGCTCGGCGGCCCCGCTGACGGCTTGCCGCGAGGCGTGACCTGGGTCGACGAGCCGCCGCATCCTCCGACCAACCTGGGCTGGAGCAGCGTCGGCCTGCCGTGGGCGGCGGGCCGGGCCGACGTCGACGTGATCCATGCGCCGGCGTATACCGCGCCGCTCACCGGGCGTGTGCCGATCGTGCTCACGATCCACGACGTCAGCTATGAGCGCCGGCCGGATTGGTATCCCTATCGCCGCGACTGGCTTCGCCGGGCGTTCTATCGCCGCAGCGCCCTTCGAGCCTCGCAGGTCGTGACCGACTCCAACTTTTCCGCCCGCGAGATTGAGGCCGCCTACGGCATTCCCACAGATCGGATCACCGTCGCTCCGCTCGGCGTCTCGCATCTCTTCGTGCCGAAGGCGTCTGGCGTGCACCACGAGCCGCCACCCGGCGTGCATCCAGGGTTTCTCCTGCACGTCGGCGACCTCCATGCACGCCGCAACCTCGACATCGTCGTCCGCGCGCTGATCGACGCGCGCCGGCAGAGCACCGTACCGTTTCCGATGTCGCTCGTGTTGGCCGGCGTCGATCGCGGAACGGGGGACGCGCTCGAGCAGATGGCGGCAGCGGCGTCGCTGCCCGACCTCGTCGTGTGCCTCGGTCAGGTGCGTGAAGACTGCCTGATCGCGCTGTATCGCGAGGCGGCTGCGCTGGTGTATCCGTCGCGCTATGAGGGGTTCGGTCTCCCCGTGATCGAGGCGATGGCCTGTGGCACCCCTGTCATCGCGTCGCGTGCGGCGTCGATTCCCGAGGTGTTGGGCGAAGCAGGTATCCTCATCGATCCGGATGATGTGGCCGGGTGGTCTGCCGCCATTGCGACCGTGTTGAGCGACGAGACGACGCGTGCGAGGATGCGCGCCGCAGGACTGGCACGGGCCACCGAGTTCACCTGGGCGAGAACGGCCCGCAGAACGCTCGAGGCGTATAAGTCCGCGGTCAAGCGCTGATGGCGTCCCCCGACGTGTCGATCGTCATCGTCAACTGGAACGGACGCCAGTTCCTCGACGCATGTCTGAACGCGGTTGCGGCCCAGGAGGGTGTCGAGGCAGAGACGATTCTCGTCGAGAACGGATCCACCGATGGAAGCGCCGCCTACGTCGCCGAGCGCTTTCCCTGGGTGCGTCTCGTCGCGCTCCAGAAGAACCTCGGGTTTGCCGGCGGCAATAACGCCGGCGTCCGCGAGGCGCGCGGCCCTTACGTGGCGTTTTTGAACAACGACACTGTGCCCGATCGCGACTGGTTGAGACGACTCGTGGCCGGGACCGGCGGCGACGAGACGGTGCTTGCGACCTCGCGCATCGTCTACATGCACGATCGCGGCGTGATCGACAGCGCCGGCGATGGCATGCTGCGGTGGGGCGGCGCCTTCAAGCGGCATCACGGCGGCCGTGTCGAGACATCACCGGCATCAGGAGAGGTCTTCGGCGTCTGTGGCGCCGCCTGTCTGATTGCGCGCCGTGTGTTCGACGAGCTCGGCGGGTTCGACGAGCGCTTCTTCGTGTCGCACGAAGACGTCGATCTGTCCTATCGCGCCCGATTGCGCGGGTATCGCTGCCGCTACGTTGCCGACGCGGTCGTGGCGCATCATGGCAGCGCCACGCTCGGACGATCGAGCGGCTCCGCGGTGTTCCACGGGCAGCGCAACCTGGAATGGGTGTACCTGAAGAACACTCCCCTGTCGCTGCTGGTGCGCACGCTGCCCGGACATCTCGTCTACACCGGGGCGGCCGCGTGGCACTTCGGGCGAGCCGGCTTGCTCGGGCCGTTCCTGCGCGCCAAGCTTGCCGCGCTGGCGAGTCTGTCGCGTGTGCTGCGCCAGCGCGCCGACGTTCAGCGATCGAGGCGCGTGGATGCGTCCGCCATCTGGCCGTTGCTCGAGCCGAAGTGGCTGTCGACCAAACTCAAGGAGAAGCGCTTCGATCTCGATCTGGCCGGGGAGCCGCCGCCGCGATGACTCAGGAGGTCGCGGCGGTGCTCGTCAACTACAACGCGGGATCCGAGCTGACGCGCGCGCTCCAATCGCTTGCCGACGATCTGACGGACAGGAGGTGGGAAGCGGTCGTCGTCGACAACGCGTCGAGCGACGGGAGCGACAGGCTGGCCGACGCGTTTGCGCCGCGAGTGCGGCTGCTCCGTAACGCGACGAACGTCGGGTTCGGGCGCGCGGTGAATCAGGGCGTTGCAGCGAGCCGCGCTCCGCTGGTGCTGATCATGAATCCCGATTGCCGGCTCGCTCCGGGGGCGACGCGAACGCTGCAGGCGCAACTCGATGCGCATGAGGCCTGTGCGATCGTCGCTCCTCGTGTGCTCGATCCCGATGGCGCGGTGCAGGGAAGCGCGCGCGGCGATCCTGACATGCTGACCGGGCTGTTTGGACGCACCGGCCGTCTCCGGGGGTGGTTTCCACAGCTTGCGGCCGCGCGCCGGAACGTTCTGACCGATGCGTCCCTTAGCAACGGCTCACCGAGCGTGGTGGTCGATTGGGTGTCTGGCGCGTGCATGCTCGTGCGCCGCTCGGCGTTCGAGTCGGTCGGCGGATTCGACGAGGGCTATTTCTTGTACTGGGAGGACGCCGACCTCTGTCGACGCCTTCGCGGTCGCGGTTATCACGTGCGTTACGTACCTGGCGCAACCGCTGTCCACAGCGTCGGCCGATCGAGTCGTTCGGCGCCCGCCGCCTCGATCCGTGCCTTTCACGCCAGCGCGTATCGCTACTACGCGACGCACGTCGCGCCAGGCGCGCTGAACCCAAAGCGCCCGCTCGCGCGCCTGCTACTTAGCGCCCGCTGTTGGTGGAAGCTGCGAAGATCGTAATGGGGTCGGGAGTCATTTTACGGTTCTCGAAAAATGACTCCCGACCCCATTACAGAATCTCCTCCACCAGCGCCGCGACGTGGTCGCCGATCGACAGGCACGACGTGAGACCAGGGGATTCGATGCCGGCCGCTTGTACCAATCTCGGGTTGTTGGCATCTCGCCGAATCAGGAAGTCGGAAAACGATTGATCGGGTGGATGCAGCTTCGGGCGGATGCCACTGCCGCCGAGACGCAGATCGTCGAGCGTCAGGTCGGGCAGCAGCTCGCGCGCAGGCCCGAGGAAGTCCTCGACCGGCATGCGATTGCCTTCGTAGTCGTCTTTCCGCTCCTGGTAGCAGGTCGTCGGCCCCAGCGTGACCGATCCGCCAGTCGTCTTCGAAAGATGGACGCCGAGACCATGCATGTGCGGCAACGGGTAGACCAGCGCGTTGACGAGCGAACGCTTCGCGGGCACGAGCTCCGCGTATTCGCCGCGACACGGGTAGATCCGAAACCGTTCGCCGTCGACCATCGTCGACACGTCGTCGGCATAGAGGCCCGCCGCGTTCACCACGGTGCGCGCCTCGATCCGTTCAGCGGGCGTGCGCAGCTCGATGGCGTCGGCACGGACCTCGCCGCCGAGAAGCGGAGAGCCAGGCAGCAGCGCCACGTCGTGCTGCGCGCACAGGCGGGCCAGCGTGCGGATCAGCGCTTCGGCTTCGAGAATGCCGCTGTTCGGGGAGAACAGAGCGGCGGTCGCCCGGACGTTCGGCTCGCGCGACCGGATGAACGCCGCATCGACGATGCGGAGGCCTTCGACACCATTGGCCTCGCCGCGCCTGCGCAGCGCCTCCAGCGCCTCGGTCTCGTGAGTGTCGTGCGCGACAATGAGCTTTCCGCAGCGCGCGACCGGGACGCCGTGCTCGGCGCAGAACTCGTACAGCTTGCGCGCACCGTCGACGCAGTGCCGCGCCTTGAGCGAGCCGACTGGATAGTAGATGCCGGCGTGAATCACCTGGCTGTTGTGCGTGCTCGTGCCCATGCCGGGGCGCGGCTCCCGCTCGAGGACCACCACGTGGCGTCCGTTGCGCGCGATCGCGAGTGCGGCCGCCAATCCGACCACGCCCGCGCCGATGACCGCAGCGTCGATGTGCTCCATAGTGTTCCGAGTCGACTGCCGATGCAGTAGGATTGAACGCGTCCGTTGAAGGTCCCGCTTCTCGATCTCCAGCCCCAGTACACCGCCATTCGCGCCGAGATTCTCACGGCGATCGAACGCGTGTGCGACTCACAGCGGTTCATTATGGGCCAGGAGGTTGAGCGCCTCGAAGCTGAACTCGCCGAGCGCATCGGTGTTCCTCACGCCATCGGTGTCTCGTCCGGCACCGACGCACTGGTCGTCGCGTTGATGGCACTCGGCATCGGTCCAGGCGACGACGTGATCGTGCCGACGTTCTCGTTCTTTGCCACCGCCGGCTCGGTCGCGCGTCTGAGAGCGACGCCGGTGTTCGTCGATGTGCGCCAAGACACCTTGATGATGGACGCCGACGACGTCCGCGCCGCGCTCACTCCACGGACGAAGGCCGTCATTCCGGTGCATCTCTTCGGTTTGTGTGCCGACATGGATCCGTTGATCGGCCTCGCATCGCCGCGTGGGATCACGATCATCGAAGACGCGGCGCAGGCACTTGGCGCCACCGACAAGGGGAGACAGGCCGGGACCATCGGGAGCATCGCCTGCTTCTCGTTCTTCCCCAGCAAGAATCTCGGTGCCTTTGGCGATGCCGGTCTGGTGACGACGGCCGACGCTCGTGTGGCCGACGCCATGCGGCGATTGCGGAACCACGGCGCGGAGCCGAAGTATGTGCATCAAGAGATTGGCGGCAACTTCCGCCTGGATGCCCTCCAGGCCGCCGTCTTGCGAGTGAAGCTGCGATATCTGGCCGACTGGATCGGGCAGCGTCGTGTCAACGCTGAACGCTATCGGCAGCTCTTCTCGAGCGCGGGACTGAGTCAGGTGTTGCTGCCGGTCGAGCCGCAGGGCCGGGTTCACACCTACCATCAGTTCGTCGTGCGTCTGCCCGATCGCGATCGCGTTCGCGCATATCTCGAGACGCGTGAGATTTCCACCGAGGTGTACTACCCGGTGCCGTTTCATCGGCAGCCCTGCTTCCAGCAGTACGTGACGTCTGCCGCCACATTCCCGGTCGCGGATCGCGCATCGCGCGAGGTGCTCGCGCTCCCCGTCTTCCCCGGTTTGACGGCCGACCAGCAGGAGCACGTCGTGGCGTCGATCGCCGAAGCACTCAGATGACGTCCCGGCGCGTGTTGGTGACGGGAGCCGGCGGACAATTGGCCGCGGCGATTCTCGCCACGTTCCGCGACTGCGATCTCGTGGCGCACACACGCGCCACGTGCGACGTGACCGATGTCGATGCGGTCGCTCGCGTGGTGCGCACCGCGGCGCCTGCGGTCATCGTCAATTGCGCCGCGTTCAACGACGTCGATGGCGCGGAGGATCGCGCGCTCGAGGCGCTTGCGGTCAATGCGTTCGCGGTGCGCAGCCTCGCCCGCGCGGCGGAGGCAGCCGGAGCGGTGCTGGTCCACTACAGCACCGACTTCGTGATCGATGGCGAGGCCGATCAGCCGTATTCCGAAGCCGTGAGGCCGTCGCCGCGCAGCACGTACGGCGCCTCGAAACTGCTCGGCGAATGGTTTGCGCTCGCCGCGCCTGGTGCGCTCGTCTTACGCGTCGAGAGCCTGTTCGGCTCACCGGCGGGCTGGACCGGCCGCCGCGGCACCGTCGACAAGATTGTGGAAGGGCTGGAGAGCGGGCGCGAGCTTCGCGTCTTCACCGATCGCATCGTCTCGCCGAGCTACACACACGACGTCGCGGCGGCGACACGGCACCTGGTGACGAGTGGCGCACCGCCGGGGCTGTACCACTGTGTCAATTCCGGGCACGGATCCTGGTACGACGTCGCGCGCGAGGCCGCCGCGCTGCTGGGAGTCGAGCCGCGACTCGTGCCGATCACGGTCGATCAGATGCCGCTCCAGGCGCCGCGTCCGCGGTACTGCGCGCTGTCGCCTGCCAAGTTGCGCGCGGCCGGATTCGACATGCCGACGTGGCGCGACGCGCTTCAGCGCTGGCTGACGACGCGCAACACGGCAGTGACATAGAATCGAGGGTCCATGGCGAAACGGGCGGTCATCACGGGCATCACCGGTCAGGACGGCTCGTATCTGGCGGAGCTGCTCCTCGAGAAGGGATACGAAGTCACCGGTGTCGTCCGCCGCGCCAGCGCGCCGAACATCTGGCGCATCGAGCACCTGCTCGATCGCATCACGCTGCGGCCCGCCGACCTGCTCGATCAGCTCTCGCTGGTGCGGCTGATTCAGGACGTGCACCCGCTCGAGTTCTACAACCTCGCGGCGATGTCGTTCGTGCCGGCGTCATGGGATCAGCCGCTGCTGACCGGCGAGTACAACGCGATGGGCGTCACGCGTGTGCTCGAGGCCATTCGTCAAGTCGACCCGACCATTCGCATTTACCAGGCGTCCTCCAGCGAAATGTACGGGCGCGTCAGGGAAGTGCCGCAGACCGAGCTGACGCCGTTCTACCCGCGCAGCCCGTACGGCGTGTCGAAGGTGTTCGGTCACTACATCACGGTCAACTACCGTGAGAGCTACGAGATGTTTGCCGTGTCGGGCATCCTCTTCAACCACGAGTCGCCGCGACGCGGCACCGAGTTCGTGACGCGCAAGGTCACCGACGGCGTCGCGCGCATCCGCCTCGGCCTCGCCGATCAGCTCCCCCTGGGCAACCTCGATGCCTGCCGCGACTGGGGCTTCGCCGGCGACTACGTGCGCGCGATGTGGCTGATGCTGCAGCAGGAGAAGGCCGACGACTATGTCATCGCCAGCGGCGTGACGCATTCCGTGCGGCAGCTCGTCGAGGTCGCCTTCGGCCACGCCGGGCTCGACTGGCAGAAGCACGTCCGCACCGATCCCGCGCTCCTGCGCCCGGCCGAAGTCGATCATCTGATCGGCGACGCGAGCAAGGCGAGGCGCGTGCTCGGCTGGGAACCGACGGTGAGCTTCGAGCAGCTCGTCGCGATGATGGTCGACGCCGACATCGAGAAGCTCTCGGCTCCGGCCAAGCCGGCCGCGTACTGGATCCCCCGCTAATCATTCGGCCGTTCGCCACGGACCTGGCGCGGCCTTCACGCCCTCCGCGATGAAGTCCGCCAGCAGGTGATTGCCGCGCAGCGTGTAATGACAGCAATCGTCGATGTACACCGCCGCCGGCTCGCGATCGAAGATGTGCGTCCCATCGAGAAATGCGATTGTCTGGCGCAACCGCGCTGACTCCGCCGCGGCAAGCAGCGCCGGGTATCCCTGCTTCGCGCCTGCCTTGAACGGCGACGCGTCCGAGAGCGCGACCCCTGCTTCGTCGCTGCCGAAGCGGCGCGTCGTGTAGTACTGGTTCGGCTGCAGCACGTGCACGTACGCCATGCCACGGCCAGCGAGCAGCGCATGCATCGACAGCGACGCGTTCGCCCATGCGCTCGCAACCGCGTCGAAGACCGTGGTCTTGTCGTGTGTCTTGATCGGCGGGGTGGCCAGGATCAGCGAGGTCGCCGACGGGTTCGATGCCAGGTTGCTGAACCGGCCAGATTCGGTCTGATAGCTGGTTCGGGCGCTCCGGTACAGCCGGTCCAGCACGAAGTGCACCGATGCCAACCGATTCGTCTTCAGGCGCTCGGCGAGCCGGTTCACCCTCGCTTTGTAGGTCTCGATCGCGGCCAGCGAGGCGAGCTTGTCGGGTGTCAGCGTCGCGCGATCGACCAGGTTGATCAGCGGTTCGAGGTGCATCACGCTCGGCATCGAGCTGTCGATCCCGCGCTGCTCGTTCAGGCTGCCGAGCGCGACTTCGTTGAAGCCGTCGATGTTGACCACCAGATCGAACGTCTGACCCACCGAAAGGAAATACGCGATCAGCAGCAGCTGCTGCGGCTGCTTGTATCCCTCATGCGCCAGGCACATCGGGACGATGTCGCGTCCGCGGAAGAACGCATGCGTCTTCAGATCGTCGATCAGGCGCCTCGCGCCGACCTGGCAGAACCACGCGCCGACGGAACCACCAGTGATGGCGAGGACGAACTGGTCGTCGCGCGTCTTGACGAACGGGTAGTCGAACGGTGCCACGAACCCGAAGTTGTTGGTCTGCAGACGTGCCGGTGCTGTCGGCGAGTCTCTGAGTGATTCGGGAATGTCGAACGGCGTTCCCGGCGCATGTGTCGGCCCGAAATACGGATGCAGACCATCAGCAGTCAGGCGATGCTCGCCAGTCTCGCGGACGATCTCGTACGGCTTGCGGTACAGGTAGAAGAGACGGCCCGTGTCCTCGTAATAGAGCAGCAGGCCAAGCAGCTCGGCAAGCACGAGGAACACGGCCAGGTTGACGAGCACGATGGCGAGCGCGCGTCGCATCAGTCAGCGGTCAATGATAGTTCCTGTCCGCTGTCTCTCCCCGAAGCGGCTTTCCCCTGTGATACTTTGCGGGCGTGGCTGGTAGCGGAATGACCAGGCAGCAGTGCCAGGACACCGGCATGGCGATGGTGCTCCTGCTCCTCCTCGGCGCGTACGCGTTCGAGCGCAACGGACTCATCGTGGCGGCAATCATCACGCAGGTCGTGAACATGATCGCGCCACACGTGTTCCGGCCGCTCGCCGTCGTCTGGCTCGGGGCTGCGCACGCCGTGGGCGCGGTGATGTCGACCGTGCTGATGTCGGTCGTGTTTGCCCTGGTGGTGACGCCGGTCGGCGTGCTCCGGCGCCTGATGGGGAAGGACGGCCTGCGGCTGCGGGCGTTCAAGGCGAACGACGCGTCGGTGATGGTGCCGAGAAATCATGTCTTCGAGGCGCGCGACCTCGAGCGGCCGTACTGAGTCGGAGCGGTATTGGACTTCCTCAAAGATCTCTGGGGCTTTCTGAGCCAGCGCAAGAAGTTCTGGCTGATGCCGGTCATCCTGGTGCTCATCACGTTTGGTGCACTCATCGTCCTGACTGCCGGCACGGCCATCGCTCCCTTCATCTACACGCTCTTTTGAGGGCACGCCGCCTGCGCACATGAACGGAGCCATCCTCGGGCTCTCGGCGTACTACCACGACAGTGCGGCCGCTCTTCTCGTCGACGGCCGCATCGTCGCTGCCGCGCAGGAAGAGCGCTTCAGTCGAGCGCGCCACGACGCGTCGTTTCCAGCGCGCGCTTGCCGATACGTACTCGACGAAGGCGGGCTGGCACTCGAGGACGTCGATGCCGTCGCCTTCTACGACAAGCCGTTTCTCAAGTTCGAGCGACTGCTCGAGACCTACCACGCGTTCGCGCCTCGCGGTCTGACCAGCTTCGTGACCGCGATGCCGGTGTGGATCAAGGAGAAGCTCTTCACCCGCCGCCTGCTGACGGGTCATCTTCGGGAGCTTGGCGATCTGCGGTGCCCGTTGTTCTTCCCGGAGCATCACCTGTCGCACGCCGCGAGCGCCTTCTATCCGTCGCCGTTCGACGAAGCGGCGATCGTCACGATCGATGGTGTCGGTGAGTGGGCGACCACGACGATCGGGCGCGGGCAGGGCAAGCGGATCGAGATCCTGAATGAGCTGCACTTCCCGCATTCGGTCGGTCTGCTCTATTCCGCGTTTACCTACTTCTGCGGGTTCACGGTCAACAGCGGCGAGTACAAGCTGATGGGCCTCGCGCCGTACGGAAACCCCCACGCGGCGCGCACCGCGGCGTTGAGGAAGACGATCACGACGGAGTTGGTCGACATCCGTCCCGACGGCTCGATTCTGTTGAACATGCGGTACTTCGACTTCGCCACCGGCCTGCGGATGGTGAACGACGATCGATGGCGGCAGTTGTTCGGCATGCCGCGCCGGACGCCGGAGTCGAACCTCTCGCAGGAGTACATGGACCTCGCGCTGGCGATTCAGCAGGTGACGGAGGAGATCGTCCTGCGGCTCGCCCGCACCGCGAAGACGCTGACCGGCAGCCGTCATCTCACGCTCGCCGGAGGCGTCGCGCTGAACTGCGTCGCCAACGGCAAGATTCTCCGCGAGCGGCTGTTCGACGACATCTGGATTCAACCGGCCGCCGGCGATGCGGGAGGCTCCGTCGGTGCGGCGTATGCGGTGTGGCACATTCATCGCGGTCATGACCGATCCGTCGAGGCGCCGCGCACGTGTCACGATGCGATGAGTGGGGCGTACCTCGGACCGTCATTCTCCGACGACGAGATCGCGCGCGCGCTTCGGCGGCACGGCGCGCCGGCGAAGCGATATGACGACTTCGCGGAGCTCGCGCATGAGGTCGCTGCCCGGCTCGACGCGGGTCAGGTCGGGGGCTGGTTCCAGGGACGGATGGAATTCGGTCCGCGCGCGCTCGGCAATCGCAGCATCATCGGCGACGCACGCAACCCGGCCATGCAGAAGACTCTCAATCTCAAGGTCAAGTACCGCGAAGGCTTCCGTCCGTTCGCACCGGCGGTGCTCGAAGAAGACGTCGCCGAGCACTTCGAGCTCGATCGACCGTCGCCATATATGCTGCTGGTGGCGCCGGTCAGGCGTGACCGGCAGATTCCGCTCCCCGACGGCTACGCCGATCAGACGCTCGGCGATCGGCTGTACTTCGTTCGCTCCGACATCCCTGCGGTGACGCACGTCGACTATTCCGCGCGAATCCAGACGATCAGCCGCGCGACGAACCCGAGATTCTGGGAGCTGGTCAACGCATTCAAGTCGCGCACCGGATACGGCGTCGTCGTCAACACCAGCTTCAATGTGCGCGGCGAGCCGATCGTCTGCACGCCCGGCGAAGCCTACCGCTGCTTCATGCGTACGGAGATGGACTTCCTCGTCCTGGGCAACTACCTGCTCGAGAAGAAAGATCAGCCGCCGCTGAAGGAACATGGAGACTGGCGGCAGGAATTCAAGCCGGATTGACGTGCAGTATAGGCCGGGCCTTCCAGGCCCGGCGCTCACGGGCGCCGCGCGATGGCGGCGTAATCCAGGTGCGTGAAGAGCAGCTGATTCAACTTCTTCACATTCGCGTTGAGCGTTTCGGTCGCGTCGCCGAGCGATGCGTTCGCGGGC
>DASRJR010000082.1:0-23939 GCA_035649395.1 Vicinamibacterales bacterium | reverse complement strand
ATGCGCATCCCGGCGGCGGAGGCATTGCGCGCGGAGTAGGAGATCGCTGAGGTTACGGAGTAGCGGAGTTAGTCAACACGGGGGTAACGGGGGTAACGGTGTAAGCCTCTATCTTGGGCGCCGCTTCGAGTACCAGTATGGCCGCAGTTAACTGCAGGCCGGGTGGCCGTCTGGATCGTGAGGACGCCGTGACCACGAGCGCCAAACGAGCCCATGAGGCGTTCGTGATCACGGTGTCCTCGCGATCCAGACCGCGCTTCGCGCGGCTGACACCCGGCCTTCGGCCTTCGACGGCCAACATGCCTACCGATCGCCATTGGCCCTCGCTGTGTTGATAAGTCCCCGTTTTCCCCGTTAACCCCGTGTTCAACCGCGTTCGCGTTGTTACATCGGTCACCTCAACGCATACACCCGGAAGCGGTCGTTGTGATACGCGATCGGCAGCGGCAGCTCCGCTTCGGTCACGAGATAGTTCAGATCGTATTGCTCGGCGAGCTGCAATGCGCGTTCGGCGGTCAACGATCCGAAGTCGCCGATGGCGCGGCTGCGCTCGACGACGCGCGCGGCAACATCCCGCGAGTAGATCGCGATCGCCGAGTCCTTCACTTCCTCGAGAAACACATCGCGTCCCGCGGCCACGCGCACGCTCGTGCCGTACTTCCAGGAGTGACCCGGATCGGCGAGCACGTGGGTGCTGAGCGGTTCGGTCGCCACCCAGTCCATCGCGTCGGTCCATTCCGAGTCTGGGATGTGCAGCGAGAACAGCTGGCGATCCGGGCGCTCCACCATCATGACGTAAGCACCGCGCACGACCGAGACCGCAACGAGCACGGCGGCAATGGCCCGCATCGCCCGCTCGCTGGGGAGGAGCGACAGGACGTAGACCGTTGCGACGAAGTCGACCAGCCAGAAGACGCGGGAGATCTGCAGTTGCACCGGAAACGCCACGCGCGCGACGACCAGCGGCAGGGTCACGACGAAGAAGACGACGAGCGCAGTCGCGCCCCAGACGAGCGAGGCGTCCTCGGGCGTCGCCACGCCACGAGCCTGGCGACGCGTATGCGCCCACCACAGCAACCCGAGTAATGCGAGGTTCGCGCCCCATGCCCATAACGGCCACTGCGTGGCGAACAGCGAGTCCTTGCTTGCCACCGCCTGCAGCCAGACCTCGTCCATGCGGTGGCCCAGCGGTCCGACTGTGAAAGCCCACGCGCCGCCGAAGAGCGCGACGGCCGCGGCGATGATCGCGACAGGCCGAATACGCGGCTCGAGCACCGCGAGGGCGATGCCGATCAACATCGAGAACCAGAGCGCCGTGGTCACGTGGATGACGGCGCTGATCCCCACGAGCACCACGCTGAGCACGAATCGACGACGGAGCAGCGCCGCCACCGCGATCACGCAGACGGCAAAGGCGAGCATCCGCGGATGAAAGTACGGCTCGAACGTGTTCGCGCTCGTCCGCGCGATGCGGTGCCGAAGCGTAAACGCAGCAGCGAGTGCGATGGTTCCCCAGATGCTCGTGTACACGCGCGTGCCGATCCCGATCAGTCCGGCACACGTGAGGGCGAGTGACAGCAGGTAGGTGGCGAAAAACAGCGTCTCGAGCGACAGGCCGGTGGTGCGAACGATCGTCGCCAGGACCTCGTCGGCCAGCATCAGTCGTCCCTGAGCATCAATGAGCGACGCATCACGGGGAAAGGCCTCTGGCTGCAGAGCACGGATCACGACGGGGATATAGAAGGCTTGGTCGGAGACGCCGTACCGGTAGCCGGCCGCGTTCGCGGTGGCCAGGATCGCGAACGCGACGAAGAGAACGGTGACCTGCAGACCTCTCAGAACGCGCCTTCGTCCGCGCTGGGGCCGTACATCGACGGCAGCGGCACATCGTGCATGCGCAGGTAGACGCTCAACTGCGCGCGGTGATGAATCAAGTGATTCATGACGAACGAACGCCAGACGCTCGCTTTGGGCATCGAGAAGATGACGTGCCCGTCGCGCTTGAGCGCCCACGGCGCCATGAACTCACCATCGGACTTGCCGACGAGGGCCGCGCGCGTTGCGGCGACATGTCCATCGAACGTGTCGAGCAGCTCCTGACGGCTCCGCGCCTCGGCGGGCGCTGGATTGCCGCTCAGATCGACGTCGGCCTGGTTGAGCGTGACGCTGCCCCACATCGGAATCGTGGCCACGTGCTGCGCGAGCTGTCCGAGCGAATACGACTTCGCGTGCGGTTTCCACCCCAACTTTTCTTCGGGCACTCGCTCGAGCAGTTTGCGCGTCACCGTCATCTCATGATCGAACTCCGGCAGCAGGGCGTCGACGAGCGCCATGATTCCTCTCGGCGTGCATTATGACGCCTGGCGCCCGAAGTTCACCTTCGGCACGCGCTCGGCTTCCGGCGGAGCGTTGAACAGCGGGTATTCCTTGAAGCCGAAGACGCCCGCCGTGACATTCGACGGGAAGCGCCGCCGCGAGACGTTGTATTCCTGCACGCGCTCGTTGTAGCGCATGCGCTCGACCGCGATGCGGTTTTCCGTGCCCGCCAATTCATCCATCAGCCGGTTGAACGACTCGTTCGACCGCAGCTGGGGATAGTTCTCGACGATCACCAGCAGCCGCGCCAGCGCCGCAGACTGCTCGTTGGCCGCCTGGATGCGCTGCTCCGGCGTCTGCGCCCCGGCCAGCTTGGCACGCGAGTCGGCAATCTGGCCGAACACATCCTTCTCCTGCTGGGCGATGCCCTTCACCGTTTCCACCAGGTTGGGGATGAGATCGTTTCGCCGCTGGAGCTGATTCTCCACCTGCGCCCACTGCGCCTTGATGGCCTCCTCCTGGCTGACGAACCGGTTGTACGAACAGCCCGACAGTCCGACGGCCGTCGCAATGAGCACGGCGGCCAGACCAATCTTTCGCATCAACGTCATTGTCAGCTCCTTGTTCACATCCCTTGCCAATCAACAATCAACAATCAGCAATCAACAACGAATCAAAGATCGCCACTCACTAATCACCAATTGGCAGATTCACCACGACCCACCACCGCCCCCACCACCCGTCCGTCCACCGCCGAACCCGCCAAATCCACCGCCGCCTCCACCGCCACCGAATCCGCCAAACCCGCCACCGAACCCGCCGCCGCCGAAGCCACCCATTCCGCCGAACGGACCGACGCCGCTGCTCCAGCCGCTCCACCCGCCGCCGCCCCATCGTCCACGCCGTCGTCGCCGACGCAGACTCCCGGCGACGGCGTTGAGGACGATGAACAGGACGAACAGCGTGATGAAGACACCACCACCGGACCCGCCGCTCTCTCGTGGACGCCGTCGCGGTTCCCGCTTCACGCCATCGAGCGTCACGTTGCGTCCTTCGGCGATCCGTCCGATGATGCGCGACACACCCGCCACGAGTCCGGGGCCGTAGTTGCCTTCGCGGAAGTAGGGGGCCATCGTCTGCCGCACCGTCTCGCCGGCGAATCCATCGGTGATGAACTGCTCGAGGTCGTATCCCACTTCGATGTGCGCGCGGCGATCGTTGATCGCCACGACCATCAGCACCCCGTTGTCGCGGCCACGACGGCCGATTCCCTTGCCGTGGTTCTCGGCCATCTTCACCGCGTAGTCGCGGATGTCGGGGTAGGGCGCGTAGGTATCGATGACCGCCACGATGACGGCGTCGCCGGTGGCCGTGTCGAGCGCACGGATCATTTCGTCCAGCTGACGCGTGCTCTCGGCATCGACACGTCCGGTGAAGTCGTTGACCGGCTGCGTGAGCGGCGGTGGAAGCTCCTGCGCACGTGCCGCCGCCGCGACGCACAGCAGCGCGACGCACACGACGACACGAAGACCTCGACGGGCGATCGTGTGGCTCACGTCAGTCGGCCGCCCCGAGCGAGCGCAGCGAGTCGCTGAGGTTCGCCCCGAGCGAGCCCCTCGACTCCGCTCGGGGCGAGTCGAGCGGGTGCCACGCGTCCACAGCGCGGGCGAGCTGCTCGATTGCCGCCAGGTAGTCAGGAAAGAGGCGCGCCGCATCGACGCCGGCATGGCCCGGTTTCTGCTCGAGCGCCGCGACATCGTCGACCACGTGTTCCGGCAGCCCGGCTCCGCGGGCGCCCTGGCGTGTCGCATCAGTGCGATCGCTCGTGGTGACGCCGTTGAGGCGCGCGACGTTCCGTAGCAGTGCGGTGAAGGCCGGCGCGGAGGCGGCGACCAGCTCCGCGACGGCGCCCGGGCTGCCGCCGGATTCGATGTATCCCTCCCGCAGGTGCACCAGGTGGCTCTTGATCTGCGTTTCGCAGGCGCGACGAAGATCCTCGCGGGCGATGGCGATCCCGTCGAACGGGTTGTTGCCCACGACGCGCGCGTGGGCCCTGATGATCTCTCCGTACTCGAGCGGAAAGGCATCGAGCGAGCGGCGGAACTCGTGCTCGGGCAGGATCAACGGCGTCGCCACGTGCGCGCGCGCCCATCGCGGCGCATGCTTCGCGCAGGCGTGCAGATCGTCGACCGTCAGGCTGGTGACCAACGCCAGGCACGTCAGTGGTGCCGTGGCGTCGCCTTCGAGCTGCGGGCCATAGGCGACGAGCGAGAGAAACCGATCCCTGAACACGGCGCGCAAGTCGGTCGCAAGGGACTCGGCAGCTGGTTTCCATTCAGCGCTCATATCTACGCTTAATTTTACGTGTGTCGTCCGAGTGTCGTTCGGAGGCTGCTCTGCAGCGCAACGGGTGCCAGACCGAAGAGACCAGTACAATGCCCTCCATGTTCCTCCGGGAATTGAACATCGGCTGCGTCGGCGGCGGCACCGGATTGCCGAGCCTGCTCGGCGGATTGAAGACCAACCCATGGCTCCGCTTGAACGCTGTCGTGACGATGTTCGACAGCGGCGGCAGCTCGGGTCAGCTCCGGGACGAGCTCGGCGTGCTGCCTCCCGGCGATGTGCTGAAGTGTGCGCTCGCGCTGGCGCGCAACGAGCGTGAGGCGCGCAACGTGCTGCTGTCGCGGCTGCCAACGCTCGTCGCGCACGATCGGCTGGCCGGTCATACCGGCGGCAATCTGCTGCTCTCGATGATGGAGCAGTACAGCGGCGATTTCCTTGCCGCCGTCGATGGTCTGCGTTCGCTGCTCGGTTGCCGCGGGCGCGTCTGGCCGGTCAGCGTCGAGCCCGCGTCGGTCTGCGCCGAGTACGCCGACGGATCGATCACGCGCGGGGAAGTCGAGGTCGATGCAGGGCAGGAGCGCGGGCACGAAGTGCGCAGGCTCTGGCTCGAGCCGCACGTCTCGATTCATCCGACGGTGGCGGAAGGGATTCGCAACTTCGACGCCGTCATCATCGGTCCTGGGAGCTTCTTCACCAGTCTCCTTCCGCCGCTGCTCGTCCGCGGCGTCAAGGAAGCACTCGCCGACCTGCGCGGGCCGGTCATCGTGATCGCCAACCTGTTGACCGAGGGGCGGGGCATGGAAGGGTTCACCGCCGCCGAAGCGGTGCGCTGGGTGGCGCGTGCGATCGGCCGTCCCGTGGACGTCGTGATCGCGAACACCGGCGCGCCGTCACCCGACGTATTGCAGAAGTACGCCGCCGAGCACAAAGCGCCGCTCGAGCTCGGCGACCTCGACCCGGATGTCGAGCCGGTGCTCGGGCGATTCTGGACCACCGAGATCGCGCGCCACAATCGTCACCGGCTTGCCTTCGCGGTGTGGGCCGCGCTCAGCGAGCGCTTGCTGAAGGCCACACCCGAACCGGAGCGCGTGCAGCAAGTGAGGTGACTGCGCGCCATTTTTGCTCACGGTACCAACCGGCTCGTGGAGTTCTCAATCATCCATCACCAATCAAAGATCAACAACGAATCACCAATCACTAATCAAAGATCGTCAATCGACAAGGCGCGACATCAGAACAGCGCGCCACCCCCATTTCCCATCATCTGTTTTCTGACGAGAGGGATCGTGGGCGCAGCGGCGCCGAGGAAGCGGTCGTGGAATTCGCGCCAGGCCTTGCGGCCGCCGCGCGAGGCCGTCCAGTCGTCGCGCAGCCTGCGAATCATCAGCTTGCCCATCGTGTAGTTCAAGTAGGCGGGATCGTAGGTGCCGCGCGCGGCCTGTTGGCGGGCAGTGCCGGCGTCGCTGAACGCCTCCTCGCGAAACATCTTCTCGGCGTCGGCAACGCTCATGCCCTTGGTGTGCAAGCCGATCGCGGAGAGATAGCGGACGTTGCGGAGCAACGCGTTGCTCAGTTGACCGATATGCGTCTCGAGGTCGCCGTTGCCGAGTCCCATCTCCCAGGTGGCTTCCTCGGCGTAGTGTGCCCACCCTTCCGCATACGCGTAACCGACGAACAACCGTCCGATGATCGACGGGTTCCGGTTCGAGTGCAGGAACTGGAGGAAGTGTCCCGGCCACACCTCGTGGGCCGAGGTGAACAGGAGATCCGCCTTGCCAGGCAGGTAGTCACGCTGCTCTTTCGCCGGCCACGACGGATCCGGCGGCGCGATGTAGTAGATCGCCGGGAGTCCCTTCTCGTACGGACCGGGGATGTCGATATACGCGAAGTTGTCGCGGTTGTATGGCGGCGCCTCGTTGACGAGCGCGTCCTCGGTGCCCGGGATGGTCGCGAAGCCGGCGTCCTGGACGAACTTCTTCAAGTCGGCAAGCTGGATGCGCGCGCCGGCGACGGCGCCGCCGGTCGGCTTGTTCGACGCCATCTTCGCCATGCACGCCTGCACGGTCGCACCGGGCGCGTACTTGGTGCAGGCGTCACGCAGTGCCTGCTGATTGCGGGCAAGATCGGCGCGACCGGCCGCTTCGAGCTCGGCGAGCGGGGTCGTCACGCCTTCGGTGGCGGCGAGCATCTTGGCGAAGTTCTCGGGGCCCAGGGCGAAGCTGGTCGTCGCCGTGGCGCGCTGCTGCTCCAGCCATGTCGCGAGATCGCGCATCGCTGTCGCAGCGGCGGCGTTTGCATCAGTGAACTCTGTTTTGGCGGACGCATCCTTCACCTCGGCAAACACGGTTGCCACGTCCTTCGCAAAGAAATCGGCGAAGCCTTTGAACGCCGACACGCCGCGGTCGATCAGCGGGCGCGCCAGTGGGGGCCGCAATGTCGTGCGAATCTGCTCGGCGGCTTTCTGCACCGACTGTGCGTACTTCGTGTACGCGCGCATGCGCGTGTCGAGCGGCGCGTAGGTTCGGGTGAGATACGGGGCCGGGTCGAGATTGTCCAGCATCCAATCGACATAGAACGCCGGATTCGTCGAGGGGGCCTGCACGGCTTCCAGCCAGAACAGATCGCGGTCGATGCGCGAGACGAAGCCGTCCCTTTCGAATCGCGACGCCTCGTCCAGCGCGGTGTCCGGCATGCCCATCAATCGCGCTTTCGAGCCATCGAGCCGCGTGATCTCCGCGGCGATCCCCTGGGCGGTCCAGTCGGGCAACACCCCGTCGAACTCATGACGCCCCGCGACGACCGCGAACGCCGGGTGGGCCTTCAGATAGTCCTCGACCAGCTCGCTGCGGACCGCGCTCCACTGCACGCCGGCGGTGGCGGTCGCTGTCGAGGGCGGTTGCTCAGTCGAGCCGCTGCAGCCGAGGGTGCTGGCCAGAACGATCACCACGTAGGTTGCGCGCCAGCTCCGGAGAGGGCGCGTCATCGAGAGGTTCTCTTCGGGGCGCGCGCGCGCTTCGCACGTTTCACCGTCCCGGTGGCAGAACTCCGGGCGGATGTCTTCCTGGAGGCGCGTGGCGCGCTCGCCGTCGTCCGAGGTGTCGCTGGCGTCCGCGCCGCTGGCTTCTTCCCCTGGCGCAACGCGACCGCCTGCTCGATGATGCGCTCGAACATCGCGCCGGTGTCGCCGCCCTTTGCCGGTCGGTTCGACCGCCAGATATCAGGATTGTCCTGCGACAGGATGTCGGCGAAGTCGCCTTCGCTCTTCACGCTGAGCGGCGCGAACTCGGCGATGTCGACCGGCCCCGCCCAGTCGTCGCGATGCTTGATCAGCAGCCACGACTTGTCGCCGCCGCCCGAATAGGGGCCTTTCGTCCGCACGAGCACCCACGAGCCTTTGAGCTTATAGCCGTCGAGCGTGAACTTCAGATCCCCTTTCTTCAACGCCGCATCGACGTCGTCGGTCTCGGGCGTCCACGTGCCGCGGTCCCACAACATGACGATGCCGGCGCCATATCCTTCGGGGATCACGCCCTCGAACTCGCCATACTCGATCGGATGATCCTCGACGTGCATCGCCAGCCGTTTGTCTTTCGGATCGAGCGACGGACCCTTTGGGACCGCCCATGACAGCAACACGCCGTCGTGTTCGAGGCGGAAGTCGTAGTGCAGGTGCGACGCCAGATGCTTCTGGACGCAGAAGAACCGGGGCGTGCGACCGATTGGCGACTTGTGTCCGGCCTGGCCCGCCGGCTCCGGCGAGATGGTGAAATCGCGCTTGGCTTTGTATTTGTCGAGCGCCATCGAGATACCGATTCGGCTTATGCGCCTGTGTGTGTCTTCACCAGCGCGGGTTGGGGTGCGCGCTCACCCATGAGCCGACGCATCGGTCGCACCAGCCCGAACATCACGACCGCTGTAATGACCAACACCGCGGTGACCGTACCGAACAGTGTGACGAGCGGCGTCGTGCTGAAGAACCCGGCGGCCCACCCGGCGAGCTTGTTGCCGAACGCATTCGAGAGGAACCACACTCCCATCATGACACCGACGATTTTGACGGGTGCGAGTTTCGTCACTGCGCTGAGCCCCACAGGACTGAGGCAGAGCTCTCCGAACTCGGACAGCATGTAGGACACGATCAACCACCACGGGCTGACCCGCATACCTTCTCCCGACTGCGCCATCGCGCCCGCAGGCACCAGCACCAGAAACGAGAGCGCCATGAAAAACAACCCGAAGGCGAATTTCGCTGGCACTGACGGCTCGCGTGGACCGAGCCGCAGCCACAGCCAGGCGAACAGCGGTGCGAGCAGGATCACGAAGATCGGCGGAACCGACTGGAACCACGAAGAGGGAAACGACACGCCGAAGAGATCGAGCCGCGTGTAGCGATCGGCAAACAGATTGAGCGTCGACCCCGCCTGTTCGTAGGCACCCCAGAACAGGATCGCGACCAGGAAGAACACGACGATCGCGGCGATCCGTTTCCAGTCGTCCGTGGTGAAGCCGAGCAGCCCAGTTGACGACGGAGGTGTCGGCTCGGACGTCGCTGTCTTGACCGGTCGTGGCGTTGCGGCCAGCCGGTCGACCGCCGGCTTCAGCCGGTTCCGTCCGAGCACGTATTGCACGAGGCCGAGCGTCATCCCGACGCCGGCCGCGGCAAACCCCACGTGCCAGTCGACGCGTTGCGCGAGATATCCCGCGATCAGCGGACCGATGAAAGCCCCGAGATTGATGCCCATGTAGAAGATCGAGAATCCTGCATCCCGCCGCGCGTCGCCGGCTTCGTAGAGCGAGCCCACCAACGTGCTCACATTCGGTTTGAGGAGACCCGTGCCGATGACGATCAGCGCGAGGCCGGAGTAGAAGAAGGGCAGGGGTGGGAACGCCAGCGTGAAATGGCCAAGCGCGATGATCGCACCGCCGATTAGGACGCTTCGATATTGGCCAAGCAGACGATCCGCAATCAGCCCACCTAGAATTGATGCTCCCCACGCGCTGCCAGTGTAGGTGCCGTAGATTGACGCCGCATCCGCGTCGCCGAATCCGAGACCTCCGCTCGCCGCTGGCGCCACCATGTACAGGATGAGAAACGCGCGCATCCCGTAGTAACTGAATCGCTCCCACATCTCGGTGAAGAAGAGCGTGGAGAGGCCGCGCGGATGCCCGAAAAAGCCGGTGTCAGCCATCGCGGCAAGAATATCTGGAGTGGGGCTGGCCTGGGAAATCTGCCGTTGGCGCGTCGAGAAGGAGCTCGACGATCAGGTGATTACCTGACCTTTGGGCGCGAGGTGCGGGCCGCTCGGTAGCGCCCGCGAGGCGCATTCAGAAATTCAACCTATCGGAAGACTCCCGATCGCGCCACTCGTGAAAGTGAGGCTTTCTACCCGACGTTTCATGGTTTCTCACAAAGGACCAGTACACTGGGCGTGATGCGGGTGCTGCTGATCTCGACGTACGACCTCGGACGCCAGCCGCTCGGTCTCGCCGCTCCGGCCGCCTCGCTGCGCGCCACGGGCGTCGATGTGGACTGCGTCGACACGTCGCGCGATCAGCTCGCCGACGACCGCATCGCACGCGCCGACCTGGTCGCGTTCTATCTGCCGATGCACACGGCCACGCGGCTGGCCGGCCCCCTCATCGAGCGCGTGCGCGAGGTTCGGCCGGACGCACCCATTGCGGCCTATGGCCTCTACGCGCCGCTGAACGCCACGTGGCTGCGCGAGCGCGGCGTCGTGCACGTGCTCGGTCCGGACGCGGAGCAGGGTCTCGTGAATCTGGCAGGTCCGGCGACCGACGTCCTGCCGATGCTCCCCGATCGGTCCACCCTGCCACCCCTGTCGCGTTATGCAGCCCTCCAGATGCCCGACGGCACGCGTCGCGTGGTTGGAAGCACCGACGCGACCAGGGGATGTAAGCATCTTTGTCGCCATTGTCCGATCGTGCCGGTTTACCAGGGGCGGTTCACGGCCGTGCCGATCCCCCAGGTCATCGAAGACATCCGCGGCCAGGTGGGCTCCGGGGCCGAACATATCAGCTTCGGCGATCCCGACTTTTTCAACGGCCCGACGCACGGGCGCCGTATCGTCGAGCGCGTGGCGCGCGAATTTCCGGGCCTGACCTACGACGTGACGATCAAGATCGAGCACCTTCGCAAACACGCCAGTTTGCTGCCGCTGCTGCGCGAGACCGGGTGCCTGTTCATCACCAGCGCCGTCGAATCGGTCGACGACGACGTGCTGAGCAAGCTGCAGAAGGGGCACACCCGAGCCGATTTCATCGCGGCGGTCGAGGCGTGCCGATCGGCCGGTGTGACGCTTGCCCCGACATTCGTGCCCTTTACTCCCTGGACCACGCGCGCCGGCTACGCCGACCTCCTCGAGCAGATCGCCCGGCTCGATCTCGCTGAGGCCGTGGCCCCGATTCAGCTTGCCATTCGACTGCTGGTGACCTCGGAGTCGAAGCTGTTGGAACTCCCGGAAATCAGAGATCTGGTCGATCCCTTCGATCCGGAGTCGCTGTCATGGCCGTGGCGTCACAGCAGCAGTGACGTCGATCGTTTACAACGGCAGGTGATGCAGATCGTCGGCTCGCGGGCGGGAAGCCGCCGTGGTGACGTCTTTTGCGAAATCGCCGAAGTCGTGGGCGTGACCGGCCTTGCCGTGCGCAGTTTGGGTGATGATGGCCGGGTCCCTTACATGACCGAAGCCTGGTATTGCTGCGCGGAGCCTGGCCCGGAACAGGTCTCGCAGCTGTGAAGCACGTTCTGCTGGTGGCGACGACGACCGGGTATCAGATTCGATCGTTTGGCGAGGCCGCCGAGGCGCTGGGTGTCCGTCTCCTGTTTGCGAGCGACCGGTGCGATCGCCTCGATGACCCCTGGTGGGATCAGGCGATTCCGGTGAGATTTGACGATCAGTCGGGTTCCGTCGCGGCTGTCGTTGCCGCCGTCGCCGGCAAGATCGATGGTGTTCTTGCGGTGGGCGACCGTCCAACGGTCCTGGCAGCGCGTGTGGCCGCAGCCCTGGGATTGCCGGGGAACCCGCCCGACGCTGCCGCGAACAGTCGCAACAAGCTCGCCACCCGGCGGGCGCTGCGCGCGGCCGGCCTGCCCACGCCGGCGTTCGATGCCGTTCCCGTAGGTGCGAACCCGTCGGACGTGGCGGCAGGACGACCGTACCCGGTTGTCATCAAGCCGCTCGCCTTGTCGGGGAGCCGCGGGGTCATGCGAGTCGATACCGAGTCCGACTTCGTGCTCGCGTTCGTGCGACTCCGCGATTTGTTGCAGTCGATTGACATCCGTGCCGAGCGCGACGGCGCGCACGATCAGGTGCTGATCGAGTCGTTTGTGCCGGGCCGCGAGTACGCCGTCGAAGCGGTGCTGACCGGCGGCGTGCTGCAGGTCTTCGCCATCTTCGACAAGCCGGATCCGCTGGATGGCCCATTCTTCGAGGAGACGATCTACGTCACGCCGTCGCGTGCGACCGAAGCGACGCAGCAGGCGATTGTTCAGGCGATTGGTGGCGCGGCCCGCGCGCTGGGGCTGCGTCACGGGCCCATTCATGCTGAATGTCGCATCTCTGATCGGGGCGTCTACGTGCTCGAAGTGGCGCCGCGCCCGATTGGCGGGCTCTGCTCGAAAGCCGTGCGCTTTCAACTCGCGGAGGGTGAATCCGTCCGGCGTCGCCACGGCGACGCCGGGCAGGCGTCGCTCGAGGAAGTGCTCCTGCGTCATGCCATCGGTGACGACGTTGGTGGCTTCACTCGCGAGACCGGCGCGTCGGGCGTGATGATGATTCCGATTCCAGCGCCAGGTGTCTTCCGCGGCGTGGCGGGCGTCGAGGACGCGTGCGCAATTCCAGGCATCCGCGAGGTCCTCATCACCGCGAAGGCTGATGAAACCCTCGTTCCGCTTCCCGAAGGACGAAGCTATCTGGGGTTCATCTTCGCGCGCGCGTCCACGCCAGACAGCGTCGAACGTGCGCTGCGATCGGCGCACGCGCGTCTGGTGTTTTCAATCGATCGCGCGCTGACGATCGTCGGATGATTGATTGCGGAGCCTGTCCGCCGAAGCGGGTCGCGAATGCAACCGCGAAGGCGGAATATCAGGTGTTCACCTGATCGCCAACTACAGGACTTACTCGATGTGAATTACTTGCTCTGCTGCGGGACGTAGCCAGGTGGTAGTGCGGCGCTCTCGCCGAAGAAAAAATCTTCCATGTGTCGCGCGATCAGTTCCTGCGCCTCTTTCTGCCACGGCATCAGGCGATATTCGTTCAAGATCATCTTCTGGCGCTCTTCCCAGAGCTTCCACGCTTGTGCGGACACGTTCTCGTACACACGTTGTCCGAGCTCGCCAGGCCACGGCAGCGCGTCGAGGCCGGGCAGATCTTTCTGAAACTTCACACAATGGACCATGCGGCCGGTGGTGTTGCCCACCGGCTGCGCGGGAACCGAGGGCGCGCAATCATCCATGACGCGATGTTACCTTACATACCGACGTAAGACCTTCCACACCCGATTTACACAATCGCTGACCTCGCGCTGTCGGGTTCCACATCACAGTCCATTGACGCACACGGCAGAAAGTCCGCTCTGGCGGCGTAATTGGCGCCGTTCTTTAGCGGTTGAGCTTACTGCGCTCGCGCTGGCACACGGCTTGTAGTCGCCGAGGTGAATCCGCCTGCTCGGACAATGGTGGGGCCGAGCGGGAACCAGATCAGGGAGGGGGTACTGTGGACGGAGCGCGCAAAGAACGTCGCGGCTTTGCTTCCATGAGTCGCGAGAAGCAACGCGAAATCGCAAGTAAAGGTGGTCGCGCCGCCCACGAAAAGGGCACGGCACACGAGTGGACACCCGACGAGGCACGCGCGGCTGGTCGAAAAGGTGGGCAGAGCAGTCGCGGCGGGCGGGGACGCTTGGTACCGGTGGGTGCGACAGGCGAGAACAGGGAAACGGACACGACGCCAGACGCCAGCGCCATTCGGATTCCAGGCCGGATGGATTGAGCATTGGCCGTCGAGGCCAGATCGTTGGCCGTCATGCTGCCGACGGCCTGAGCCTCAGGCCCGCTCGACTTCGACGCGGGCGTCATTGAAACACGCGCCGCCACCGAGATCCGTCAGGGTGTCAGGGGCGAGCGCGTTGGCAGTAAACCCGTTGGCCGTGTGCTTGCGCCAAAGTCCTTTGGGCAAGCTCACGGTCCCCGGTCGAATCCACGCACCAACCTGCACACCACACCGCACTTCCCCAAGTTCATTGAAGACGCGTACGTCGTCGCCGTCCTCGAGACTCCGTGCCGCCGCATCGCTCGGATGCATCAGCAGGCGGACCGCCGGGCGCGGCAACTCCGAGAGCGTGGACGAGACGGTGCGCTCACTCGCCGGCGAGATCAGCGCGAGCGGGAACGTGGGCGTGCCGGGATCGGCCTGATAGCCGTACAACCCGGCTGGCGAATGCGCGTCGAGGTGCGCCGGGAATAGATCGACCTTCGCGTCGGGCGTGCGCGGCATCACGTCCACGAACTGAATGGGCCGCCCTTGCGCCATCGGCAGCGC
Source organism: Vicinamibacterales bacterium (assembly GCA_035649395.1). Classification (GTDB taxonomy): domain Bacteria; phylum Acidobacteriota; class Vicinamibacteria; order Vicinamibacterales; family UBA2999; genus Gp6-AA40. The sequence continues at coordinate 9,723 of DASRJR010000082.1, read as the reverse complement.
GTAGCCGTGTTCGCGCAATTCGTGACCGATCGTTTTCGGCATCTTGGCGAGCACGTCCAGCATCTCCTCGAGCTCACCCGACGGGTCGGAAGGCTGAGCGAGATCGAGACGCTGCAGGAGCTCACTGAACACATCGGCGTTCGAGCGCGATTCGCCGACCGCCTCGATCACAGGCTTCCCGAGTCGCAGTCCGATCGGCCCGTACGCGCGAGCGATGTCGTAGCGTTCGAGGAAGGTCGTGGCGGGCAGGAGGACATCGGCATAACGGGCGGTGTCGGTCATCACTTCCTCGAAGACGACCGTGAAGAGATCCTCCCGCTCGAGTCCGCGCAGCACGCGCCCTTGATCGGGTGAGGTGACCGCTGCGTTCGAGTTGTAGACGAACAGCACACGGATCGGCGTGCCCTCGGGTTCGGTCAGCGCCCGTCCGAGGCGGTTCATGTTGATGATGCGCGTCGCCGGTTCCGGCGCGCCGATCCAAGTGCGTTCGATGCCCCAGGCTGCGGTGTTGCTCATCGCATAGCCGCCGCCGCGCACACCGAACTTGCCGGCGACCGCCGGCAGCGCGAGGATGGCGAGGCTCGAATTGCCGCCGTTGCGATTGCGTTCCTGGCCCCAGCCGCAGCGAATCAGGGCAGGCGAGGAGTCGGCGTAGAGCTCCGCAACTTTTTCGAGCGCGTCACAGGGAATCCCGGCTTCCTGCGCGGCACGTTCGAACGTCCACGGCAGCGCCTTCTCGCGCAGTCCGTCGGCGTTGTGGGTGTGCGCGTCGATGAATGCGCGATCCGCCTTGCCGCTCTCGAACAGATGACGATGGATCGCCAGCGCGACCGGAAGATCCGTTCCTGGCTTGACCGGCAAGTGGACGTCCGCCTGCCTGGCCAATGACGTGGTCCGTGGATCGATGACCACCAGCGCTGCCCCCGCGCGCTGCGCCTCGCGGATGTAAGGGACCAGATGAATCCCCGACGCCGACGGATTGCAGCCCCAGACGATGATGAGGCGTGCGTGGACGTAGTCCTCGTAGGTCACCGACGGCATCTTGCCGTAGAGCGCTTCGTTGGCTGCGCCCGTGGGTGCCGCGCAGACTGTTCGCGCCAGCCGAGAGGTTCCGAGCCGACGGAAGAGCGTCGCGTCGCTCGTGTCCTGTGTGAGCAGACCGTTCGACCCGCCATACGAATAGGGAAGGATCGACTCACCGCCCCAACGTTCGCGTGCCTCGAGCAATCTCGTCGCGATCAGCGAGAGCGCCTCCTCCCATGAGACACGTTCGAAGCGGCCGAACCCTTTGGGCCCTTTGCGGACCGACGGGTAGAGCAGCCGGTCGACTCCGTACACACGCTCGGCGAATCGCCGGACCTTGGCGCAGATGTACCCGTTGGTGATCGGATTGAGCGACGAGCCGTCGATCTTAGTGATGCGACCGTCTTGCAGCGTGACGTCGAGGCTGCACGAGTCGGGACAGTCGAGCGGGCAAACGGTTTCGACGAGATGGGCTGGCGCAAGCGGTAGAGCTGTACTCACGGTGATAGTGTAATCCCCAAGGAATCAGGAGTCAGGAATCAGGGTTCAGGCCTGGGCCAGGCCTGAGGAACCAGGCTCAAAGGACTCAGGCTCAAAGGACTCAGGTCTGTCACTCCCACACGTAGTGATTATCGGCGGCGGATTCGGCGGTCTCTCCGCGGCGCGACGACTCCGGCGCGAGCCCGTGCAGGTGACGCTGATCGATCGCAAGAATCACCACGTGTTTCAGCCGCTGCTGTATCAGGTGGCGACGGCGACGCTGTCGCCGGGCGATATTGCCGCGCCGATCCGCTGGATTCTGCGGCGCGTCCGCAACGTGCGCGTGTTGATGGCCGAGGCGCAGCGTATCGACGTGGACGCCAGGCGCGTCGAGCTGGCCGACGGCGGCTCGCTTCAGTACGACTATCTGATCGTGGCGAGCGGATCGCGTCATGCCTACTTCGGCCACGGTGAGTGGGAGCAGTACGCGCCGGGGCTCAAGACGCTCGAGGATGCCATCCACATCCGCCGCCGGATTCTGGTGGCGTTCGAGCGGGCCGAAAGGGAGACCGACCCGGCGCGTCAGCGCGCGCTCTTGACCTTCGCGCTGGTGGGCGGCGGCCCGACCGGCGTCGAGCTCGCCGGCACGCTCGCCGAGATTGCGAAACAGACGCTGCGCGACGAGTTCCGCTCGATCGACACGTCGCGCACGCGCATCGTGCTGATCGAAGCCGGGAAGTCGATTCTGCAGACGTTTCCCGACTCATTGCGCGCGGCGGCGCGGCGATCGCTCGAGCGGCTCGGCGTCGAGGTTCGAGAGGGCGTCGCGGTCACGACCGTCGACGCGCAAGGAGTGACGATGGCGAACGGTGAACGGCTCGATGCCGGAACCGTCGTCTGGGCCGCCGGAGTGGCCGCGTCCCCACTGGTCGCGTCGCTGGGGGTTGCGCGCGACCGCGCCGGCCGCGCGCTGGTGGAACCGGACCTGTCGATCCTCGGACATCCCGAGGTGTTCGTCGTCGGCGATGCGGCGGCGTTCCTCCACCAGGGAGGCACACCACTACCTGGCGTCGCGCAGACCGCGATGCAGGGCGCGGCGCACGCGGCGGACAACATCGTGCGGCTGATCCGCCGCGAGCCGACGCGTCCGTTCGTCTACAAGAACCTCGGGAATATGGCGATTGTCGGTCGGGGCTCGGCGGTCGCCGATCTGCCATGGGCGCGGTTGTCCGGGCCGATCGGATGGCTGTCGTGGCTGTTCCTGCACATCGTCATGCTGATCGGCTTCCGCAATCGCGTCGTCGTGCTGTTCGAGTGGGCGATGGCCTACTTCACGTTCCAGCGTGGCGCGCGGCTGATCACTGAGGAATCAGGAGTCAGGAATCGGGATTCGGTTTTGGGCTAGGCGGCGGAAGGAATCAGGAATCTGGAACGGGTTATCGGGGGATAGCGACTTTCACGTGCCCACCTGGATCGACGCGGACCGTCAGTGCGTGCTGAGCACCAGACGTCTCGATCCGAAACGATACGTCTCGATTCATCAGTGCCGACTCAGTCCACAACACCGACCCATCGGCTCGCGTATAGCACACGAGGCCGTTGTCGCTGGTGAGGCGCACATGAGAAATGCCCTCGCCTGTTCCCTGATCCACGATCCGCATCTGGAACGGATTCGCCCAGGCGCGGTTATCGGTGCCCGTGTCGAACGGCAGAAACAGCAACAGAACAGGGAGCACGGCTAGCGTGCGAACCGTCAGAGTCCTCATCGGATGTTCCCTTTCCCCGGGTCTACCGACGACGATCAGCAATGAATCAAAGATCGACAATCGCCAATCGACATCGAATCACCCATCAAAGATCACAAATCGATAATCGTCAGGATCTTCTCGAGTACCTCGTGGCCACGTAGTTGTCCACGAGCTCTCGAAATCCCTCGGCGAGTTCTTCGTAAGTCCCACGCAGCGTGGTGAAGTGTTCGCCGTCGATGAAGACCGGGCAGTTGGGCGCTTCGCCCGTGCCGGGCAGGCTGATGCCGATGTTCGCGGCTTTGGATTCACCCGGGCCGTTGACGACGCAGCCCATGACGGCGAGCGTGAGCGTCTCGACGCCGTCGTAGGTCTTTTTCCATTCCGGCATGCGCGTGCGGATGTAATCCTGCGTGCGCTCGGCGAGCTCTTGGAACGTGCTGCTGGTGGTGCGGCCGCAGCCAGGGCAGGCCGTGACACTTGGCGCGAACGATCGAAGACCGAGCGACTGCAGCAGCTCACAGGCCGCATAGACCTCTTCGCGGCGATCGCCGCCTGGGCGCGGTGTCAACGACACGCGAATCGTGTCGCCGATGCCGTCATTCAGGAGCACGCCGATCGCCGAGGCGGACCAGACGAGTCCCTTGATCCCCATTCCCGCTTCGGTGAGCCCGAGGTGCAGCGGTTGATCGGTCTTGTGCGCGAGGTCGCGATAGATCGCGATCAGATCGCGCGGGCGCGACACCTTGCAGGAGATGATGATCTGATCCTTGCGCAGACCGGTCTCGATCGCGAGCCCGGTCGAATCGATGGCCGAGATGACCATGCACTCGTTGATGATCTCCTCGGATGTCCGGCCGAGATTGCGCGTCGTGTTGTCCTGCATCTTGGCGACGACCAGCTCCTGATTGAGGGAGCCCCCGTTGACGCCGATGCGCACCGGCTTGTTGTGGTCGATGGCCACCTTACAGATGGTAGCGAACTGCTCGTCGCGGCGGCGGCCGGTGCCCACGTTGCCCGGGTTGATGCGGTATTTGTCGAGCGCGGCGGCACATGCGGGAAAGCGTGTGAGCAGCAGGTGGCCGTTGTAGTGAAAGTCACCGATGAGTGGTGCGGTGCACCCCGCATCGAGCATCCGTTGCTTGATCTCCGGAACCGCGGCGGCGGCCTCGGGGAGGTTGACCGTGACGCGTACGAGCTCGGAGCCCGCTTCGGCCAGCTCGATGCACTGCTGCGCGGTAGCGGCGGCATCAGCCGTATCGGTCATCGTCATCGACTGAACGGCAACCGGCGCCCCGCCGCCGATCTGGACGCGTCCCACGCGCACGCCGACTGTCCGATGAAGCTTTGCGACAGGCACTGGAGTGATCATACAGGCCTCGGGCCCCAGGGCTCAGGCCTCAGCGCGAATCCTTCCGGCGGTCCAATCGGATCGGCTGACCGGGCCGGGGTTGTCGTGCCGAAACGACCCGAAGACCAGGCCTCCGGTGCCGGGGATCGACGCGAGCTGGCGTTCGCACGCCTCGTCGCGTTCGCTCCACTGGCGCGCGACGTAGAGTTCAACCGGCGAGCCGGCAACCGCCAACCCGTAGGCGGCCATGTGATCGACGAACGGCGGCAGACCGGTCCCATCGAGGTAGTTCTGCACGTATCCAGTGCCGCGGTGCATCGGCCAGAGCTGGTGCCACATCGACGGACACTGCGACGAGTTTTGATTGACGATCAGTCGATCGATCAGGCCTCGCCGCACCCACTCGCGCCATTGCAGTGCGGCGTTGCCAAGCGGGGGCCCGAGAATGTCGCCTCTCGGCACGCCCATCGCCAACAGCGTGCCCTCGGGCCGCAACGCGTCGCGCAGCTCGGCGACCAACGTTGTCAGATACTCGCCGAGCAAGCTTCGCCAGGCCTCGACGTCAAACGCCTCACGAGCGACGTCGACACCGTAGCGCGCAGCGAACTCCGCTCGTGCTGGTTCGTTGAAGCCGAATCGGTCGCCAGTGTCGGCCGGCCGCGATTGCGACCGCAGACAGACGAACAGACCGTCGAATTTCGTGCCGGCCAACAGCGCGAGCCATCGATCGATGAATGCGCGGCGCGCCTCCGGATACGACAGCGAGACGACGCCCCACTGTCGCTCGCGGCCCGTTCGATCGGTGACGACCCAGTCCGGATGGGACCGGGTGAGCTCGCTCTGCCACGCGACGTGTTGCCCGTGCATCGCGTTGTGATAGCTGATGGCTCGCTCGTCGGCCGGCGCAAGCGGCCAGCCTTCGTCGAACAGCGACACGTACAGCCACGCTGACAGTCCTGTTTCGTGCGCGAGTACGGGAACGACCGCGAAATCGTCCCACTCGAGGACGCGGGCGGCCGTCTCTGACGGGTGGCGATAGCCTGGCGCTGCCTCGAATGTCCCGGGGATTCGTGCGCGCAGCATTCGCCAGTGCAGCGATCGCGCTCCGAGCTCGTCACGCCACGCACGCACTCGCCGCGCGAGACGGTCCGGCGTGTCGAGCCGGCCGTCGGCCTCGCCAAACGACAAGTGGTCGCCCCATGACACGCTGACGATGTTCACGCCTCTTTCCAGCCGTCGCGCTGGAGCGTGCCGCGAACCTCTTCGGCCCGCGCGAGCGCGAGATCCATCGAGTCGTACTGCTCGGCGCGGTCCATCACGCCGTTGACGAACCAGGCGATGGTGATCTGGGGTTCGCCGGGGAAGATCGTCGCGTGTGCCGCCTCACGGCCCCGCGTCAGACGCCAGAGCACGGTCGGGTCCGTTCCTTCCACTGGAGTATTGTAGGCCTGAGCATCGCCCGACCCTGAGGCCTGAGGCCTACTCAGTGTGCGAGCACCAGCAACGCACCCGCGAGCGCAGCCAACCCCCACATCATCCCCTTGACGTCCCGAGCGCGTCCGACTGCGACGTAGAGAAGTGCGTGCAGCAGGAATCCCCACAAGATGCCTTGTGTGATGGAAAGGGTGAGGGGAATCAGCACGATGGTGACGAAGGCGGGCAGGCTGTCCTCGACCGCTGCGAAATTCACGGTCGCCACCATCTGGAACATCGCGAGTCCAACCAACACCAGCACCGCCGCGGTCGCATATCCCGGTACGGATGCGACCAGCGGGCCGATGAAGAAGCAGGGCACGAAGCACAGCGCCGTGACGATCGCCGATCGGCCTGTCCGCCCGCCCATGCGGATGCCGGCGATGCTCTCGACGTAGGCCGTTCCCGACGAGCTGCCGGCGAGGCCTGCGCCAAGCGTCGCAAAGGCGTCGACGATCAAGCCGCGACGCAGATTGAGTGGCCGGCCATTGGCGTCGGTCAGTCCCGCGGCGCTCGCGACGCCGATGAATGTCGACAGCGAATCGAACAGGTCGGTGAACAAGATCGAGATGACGGCAGGCAGCAGACTGAATTGCAGCGCACCGACGATGTCCAGCTTCAGGAACGCCGACGTGAAGTCAGGGGCGCTGAACACGCGATCCGGAGGAGTTGTGTAGCCCAACACCCACGCGACCGCCGTGACGACGAAGATCGACGTGAGGAACGCCAGCGGGTTTCGGCGACGCTGCAGCACGACCGCGATCAGTAGTCCGGCAAGCAGCAGCGCCGCTCGATGATCGATCGTGCCCACCCGCACGATGGTTGCCGGGTCGGCTTCGATCAGCCCGGCATTCCGAAAACCGATCAGCGTGAGCAGCAAGCCGATGCCGCCGGCGGCGGCGAGTCGAAGGCTGGCAGGAATCGCCGTCGCGATCGCCTCGCGCAGCGATGTCGCCGAGACGAGCAGGAACAGCACGCCGGCCCAGAACACCATTCCCAGCGCGATCTGCCACGGCACCTGCTGCTGAATGACGATGGTGTAGGCGAAGAACGCATTCAGGCCCATGCCCGGTGCGACGGCAAATGGGAGCTTCGCGTACAGGCCCATGAGCAGCGTCATGCTGCTCGCCACGAGCACCGTTGCTGTCAGTGCGCCGGAAAACGGCATGCCCGTGCCGGGCGCGGCCAGGATTCCGGGATTCACGACGACGATGTACGCCATCGTGAAGAAAGTGGTGACGCCGCCGACGACGTCGGCGTAGAGGGAATGAGTCTCGGTCTGGGAGCGCTCCGACAGCTGCACCATGTTGCGCTATTGTGCGTTATGTGAACGATGTGGCGGTGGTCGGAGCCGGAGCTGCAGGCCTGGCCGCCGCCATCTTCACGGCCCGCGCGGCACCCGGTGCACGGGTCGTGTGTCTCGATGGTGCTCGGCGCATCGGCGCCAAGATCCTTGTCAGCGGCGGATCTCGCTGCAACGTCACCAACCGCGTTGTCACGGAGCGTGATTTCTGGGGCGGCTCGTCGCGTGTGGTGCGCAGCGTCCTTCGCGCATTCCCTGCAGAGCGTGCCGCCGCGTTCTTTCAGTCGATTGGCGTCGGCCTCCACGAAGAGGATGATGGAAAGCTGTTTCCCGATTCGAATCGTTCGCGAACGGTGCTCGATGCCCTGCTCGGAGAAGCCGCCCGGTTGAACGTGGCAATCGAGCCCGGGCAGCGTGTCGTCGGGCTCCGGCGCGAGGGCGAGCAGTTCGTGGTCGCGATCGAGGGCGGGCGAGCGGTTGCCGCTCGCGCAGTTGTGCTGGCCACAGGTGGACGATCGCTTCCGAAGAGTGGCAGCGATGGCTTTGGCTACACACTGGCGCAGGGGTTCGGCCACGGCTACGTCGAGACGACGCCCGCACTGGCGCCGCTGATCCTCGGCGACGACGTGCCCGCCGGGGCCTTGCCGACGGCGGGGTGGCATCCAGCGCTCTCGGGAGTGTCGCACCCGGTGCGGTTGTCGCTGCGAGTGAATGGACGCGCGGCCACGTCGCTCGACGGCGCGCTGTTGTGGACGCACTTCGGCGCCAGCGGTCCAGTGGTGCTGAACCTGTCGCGGCATTGGCACCGAGCGCGGCTCGAAGGCGGCGCCATCGACGTTGCGATCAATGTGTGTCCAGGCGACACGTTCGAAACGCTCGAAGGGTGGTGGCTGCAGCAGGAACACGCGCGTCCCCGCGCGCAGGTCGCCACGGTTGTCGCCTCGCGCATTCCCGCCGCGGTTGCGAGCACGTGGGTCGATCGGGTCGGCATCGAGCGAGAGACGACCATGGCTCACGTCAGCCGCGACGATCGGCGGCGACTGATCCATGCGCTGGTCGAGACGCCGCTCGACGTGCGCGACAGTCGCGGCTACGGCTACGCCGAAGTCACGGCTGGCGGCATCCCGCTCGACGAGATCGATCCGGCGACGATGGAGTCGAAAGTGTGTCGGGGGCTGTATCTCGTGGGCGAGATCCTCGATGTCGATGGGCGGTTGGGCGGCTTCAACTTCCAGTGGGCGTGGTCGTCGGGCTGGGTGGCGGGGCAGGCGCTGGCGCGGACGCTTCGCTAACGCGCGCAATTAAGAATGCAGAATTCAGACACTGTTTGGTTGGCGTCGCGAGGGGCGAACGCGCGTTACGCTTCACTCCATGTTTTCGCGAGCGAGTCGTGTCTGCATTCTGAATTCAGCATTCTGAATTCTGAATTACGTGAATACTCCCTCCTCTTGGCTCGTCGCGCACGCGCATCTGCTGCCTCAGTCGGGCCGCGCACTCGATGTGGCCTGTGGCAGTGGCCGTCATGCGCTGTGGTTGGCCGAGCGCGGGCTCCACACGTACGCAGTCGATCGTAACGTTGACGCCGTACACACGCTCAACGACGACGCCGTGCGCCGCGGACTACCGCTCGACGCCCGCGTGCTCGATCTCGAAGGCGACTCTGTCGAACTCGACCCGCCCGACTACGATCTCATCGTCGTCGTGTACTACCTGCACCGGCCGCTGTTTCCGGTGCTGCTCGGTGCGCTGCGTCCGGGCGGTGTGCTCGTCTATGAAACGTTCACACGCGCGCAGGCGGCGCGCGGACGTCCGACGAACCCGACGTTCCTGCTCGAACCGGGCGAACTGCGGCGGCTGGTACAACCGCTCGAGATCGTGGCGAGCCGCGAAGGCGATTACGAGGGGCGGATGGTGGCGAGCGTCATCGCGCGTCGCCGTTCGACGTAATCAAGGGCGCTGCCAGTGGTCTCCCGATCGCGCCCTTGATTAGTCGGCAGTGTCTCTGGCCGCGCTCCGCGCGGCTCGCCCGTTATCCGGTCGCGACAACGAGCACGGATTCACGCGTCCGGGCCGCATAACGGGCTGACGGCGTGCGACCTGATCGCCGATTGCACCGCGGCGGCGGTGACGCGGAAGTGCGACGCGCTCCAGATCACGCGTCCGTGGCGGATCAGCAGCGCTTGCGGGGTCTCGTGACGCACCCCCAGCCGCGCCGACACTGCATTCGACAATTCGCGTTGGGACTGAACGGTGAGGATGGCGTACCGGGCGTCGAGGCCGTCCCCGTTGATGTGGTCGAGCAGCTCGTCGAGCGCTTCGGCACTGGTGCCGCAGGTGAGGCTGTGCTT
>DASRJR010000081.1:0-2314 GCA_035649395.1 Vicinamibacterales bacterium | reverse complement strand
CAGCGTGCCGATCTCGAGCGCGAGATTCACACGGAGGTTTTCCTCCACGTGGAGCTCCACGGTGTTCTGCGCCATCTTGAAGCCTGCCAGCTCGGCCTTAATCAGATACGACCCGGGCGGCAGCGCGGCAAACGTGTACGCACCAACCTCGTTGCTCGCTTGCGTGCGCGTCGCGTTCGTCGCCACGTTTTGTGCCGTGATCGTCGCCCCGGGAATCACGGCGCCGGAGGAATCCTTGACCTCTCCCGTGATGGTGCCGAGCGTCTGCGCGTAACCAGGGGTCCAGAGGAACAGACAAACCACTACGCCGAGGGCACGTTTCAACATGCGCTGCTCCTTGAGGCTGAAATAATGGCCGCGATCGGAGCAGCGAGAAGAATGCGGTGGCGGATCCTATACCAATTCAGCCCAGCTGCGAACCTCAGAACTCAGTCAGGTGGGCTGGACGGAGCCTGGGTCGATCTGGTGAGATGTTCTCGAGCATGACTACCACCCTAGAAACCTCAGGTATGGACCAGCCTGGTGCGATCCTGATCGTCGAGGATCATCACGACATCCGGGAGTCCCTACGGCAGTGGCTGGAGCACGAGGGCTACCGCACGATCGGCTGCTCGAGCGGCGTGGACGCACTCACCGTCCTGCAGTCGGGCGAACCGGTCTCCCTGATTCTGCTCGATCTGATGATGCCCAGCGTGTCGGGTTTCCAGTTTCGCGAGCAGCAGCGCGCGACCTCGACGCTGCGGGACATCCCTGTCGTGGTGATCAGCGCCGCGCCACGGCCGCAGGATTACGATGGCAACCTTCGCGCCGTCGCCTACCTCCAGAAGCCGGCCGACCCGGCGCGCGTGCTCGCACTGGTCCAGCAGCATTGCGGAGCGGCGCCGCGTTCGACGGGCGAAGCGCGCTAACCTCGAACAGCCGTAGAATCCTGGCCGCACCCTGACACCGTCGTCTCTCACGCACAGGAATGGGCGCAGGCGCTTCAGGTCGCAAAGGACCCGCGTGTGAAGACGTGACGGCACGGGCGGAGGGAAGGCCGCTACGTCCGACGCGATAGCGCGAAGTCGATGAATCCCTGCTCGGGATCGACGCGCGACAGCTTCACGCGAACGCGGTCGCCCACCTGCACCCGGCTGCCGTGGTCGTCGAGTTTGCCTTCGACAATCGGTCGTTGGACACGGACCCACGTGCCCTTCGGCGACGCCCCGGTGACCACCGCATCGAACACCTGGCCGATTCGATGCTGCATCACCAATGCCGCAGCCGCCTTCCTGACCTGACGCTCCACACGGTTCGCCGCGTCCTCGCGCTCCATGCATCGAGCGGCGATCGAGGCCAGCGCATCATTGCTATACGGCGACGGCCGTTTCGCGAGTGCCGCCTTCACGAGTCGCTGCGTGACCAGATCCGCGAATCGCCGATTCGGCGCCGTCGCGTGCGTGTAGTCATCGAGGGCGAGTCCGAAATGGTCCGGCGTCGGTTCGTTCGGCTGTTCGACAACGTACTCGCCTCGACCGAGCAGTTTGACGACACTCAAGGACACATCGGCGAAGTCGTCAGGCCGCTCGTCCCGCTGCTTCAGCAGCCATGCTTCGAGCGCGCGAGCATCCGGGGCGTCAGGGAGCGTCGTACCGGCATCGGCCGCGAGCTTGACGATCCGTGGCCATCGATCCGGCATGCGCACGACGCGACGGAGCGAGGCGAAGCCGCGCGACTCGAGAAACTGTGCGGTGCAGCTGTTCACCGCGATCATGAAGTCTTCGATCAGTTCAGCCGCGCGCGTGCGCCGCACGGCGGCCACATCGCGCACCGCATCGCCGTCGAACACCGCCCGTCCTTCGAGGGTCTCGAGGGTCAACGCGCCACGGCGATGGCGCGACGCTTTCAACGCGCGTGCCGCGGCCTCTTGCTGACGCAGGTTGTCGCCAAGCCCCGGCAGCGCGGCGACCGGCGCGGGTGCCGGGCCGTCCCCCTCGAGCCACGCGCCCACCGACGGATAGGCCAGCTTGGCCTGATTGCGCACCAAGGCCAGATACACCTCCGAGCCGCGCACCACGCCGTCGGACGAGACGGTCATGTCGACCACGACGGCGGGTCGATCCTCGCCCTCGGCCAGCGAGGTCAGATCCGTCGACAGCCGCTCCGGCAGCATCGCAAAGATCTCGGCCGGAGTGTAGACGGACGTCGTGTTCGTCTGGGCGTGGCGATCGACCGGTGAATCGCACGACACCATCGCATCGACGTCGGCGATGGCCACGAGGATACCGACGTCACCTGCGCGCGACTCTGCCACCGAGAGCTGATCGAGGTCGCG
>DASRJR010000080.1:0-10988 GCA_035649395.1 Vicinamibacterales bacterium | reverse complement strand
GACCTCGGTGAGAATCGCGGCGGGTGGCGCAATCGGTTCCACAATCGTTCCGCGTGGAACTTCGCCAAACCACTTTTCGATCAGCGCGCGCGTCTGATCGAAGTCGATGTCGCCGGCGATGACGAGGCTCGCGTTGTTCGGTGCGTAGTACTTCTTGAAGAACTCGACGACATCGGCGTGGCTGGCCGCGGTGAGGTCTTCCATGTAGCCGATCGTCGGCCAGCTATACGGGTGCGTCGGAGGCCACAGCATCTTGTCGAGCTCGATCGACGCCATGCCGTAGGGCTGGTTCTCGTAGCTCTGGCGTCGTTCGTTCTTCACGACGTCCCGCTGGCCGTCGACGCGTTGCGGCGTCATGGTATCGAGCAGATACGCCATACGATCCGACTCGAGGAACAACGCCAGCTCGAGCGCGTTCTTCGGCACGTCGATGACGTAGTTGGTGCGGTCGTTGTTCGTCGAGCCGTTGTTGTTGCCACCCGCGCCTTCGAGCGCGGTGTCGAAGACACCCTCCTTGACGTTCTTCGAACCCTCGAACATCAAGTGCTCGAACAGGTGCGCGAATCCCGTGCGCCCGACTTTCTCGTTGGCCGATCCGACGTGATACCAGACGTTCACCGCCACGACCGGCACACGGCGATCCTGGTGCAGGATGACGTTGAGCCCGTTGGCCAGCTTGAACTGCCGATACGGGACCTCGAGGCGTGGTGTCTGTCCTCCGCGACCCTGCTCCGGGCTGCCCTGCGCCGCGACGACAGCGTCGCCCGAGGGCACGCCAAGTAACCCAAGCCACATCAACAAAAGACAGCGACGCATGCAGCCTCCAGTACCCCGGTGCGAGAAGGCACCATTTTCCATCATTTCCACGAGGCACCTGGCTTGCACACGGCCCCGGCCGAGCAATGGCGGTCTGCCTAGGGCAGACGCTCGGAAAGAGGAGCGAGATGGCACTTCGTGACAAATACAACCACGCAATTCAGACGGCCAAGAACCTGCGGATGGACGGCTCAGCCGATGAGCGCGACGGCAAGCTGTACTTTCACGGGACGGTCAACTCGGATGACGAGAAGAATCAGATCTGGAACGCGCTGAAAACCGTGTCCGATTGGCAGAAAGAGATCGTGGCCGACATCAAGGTGAAGCCGGGCGCCTCGGCCGCAGCGCAGCCGTCACCCGCATCACCACCGAAAGCCGCGATGCAAACCTATACCGTGCAGGCCGGCGACACGCTGAGCGCGATCGCCAAGCGTCTGCTCGGCAACGCCAACGCCTACATGGAGATCTTCAACGCGAATAAGGATCAGCTCTCGGATCCGGACAAGATCAAGCCGGGGCAAGTGCTCAAGATCCCACAGCACGCGTAGCCTGGAGGTAGCGGAGCTCACGGAGAATACGGATTAACAGGAGAAACGAAGTAACGGAGTAGACGAGTTTCAAGTCTCCGTTGCTCCGTTTCTCCTGTAAAAACCGTTTCCTCCGTAACCTCCGTTACCTGAGACGATCGATCACCGCGTTGAACGTCGCACTGGGCCGCATCACCTTTTCTGTGAGCCCCCGATCCGGCCGGTAGTACCCGCCAATCTCGACCGGCTTGCCCTGAACGCTCGCGAGCTCGCGGACGATCGTGGGTTCGTGGCGTTCGAGCTCGTCTGCGATCGGGCCGAAGCGCGAGCGCAGCTCGGCATCCTCGGTCTGATCGGCCAGGGCCCGCGCCCAGTACATCGCGAGGTAGAAGTGACTGCCGCGATTGTCGAGCTCGCCGACCTTGCGCTGTGGTGACTTGTCGTTCTCGAGAATCTTTCCGTTGGCCTCGTCGAGCGCGCGCGCCAGCACCAGCGCCGTGCGGTTGCCGGTTTTCAAACCGAGATCCTCGATCGAGACGGCGAGCGCGAGGAACTCGCCGAGCGAGTCCCATCGCAAGTAGTTCTCCTCGACCAGCTGCTGCACGTGCTTGGGCGCCGAGCCGCCGGCGCCGGTCTCGTAGAGGCCGCCGCCGTCGAGCAGCGGCACGATCGACAGCATCTTCGCGCTGGTGCCGAGCTCGAGGATCGGAAACAGGTCGGTGAGGTAGTCGCGCAGCACGTTGCCGGTCACCGAGATCGTATCGAGGCCCTGCCGCACGCGCGCGAGCGTTGCGTTCATGGCGTCGATCGGCGACATGATCCGGATGTCGAGGCCGGTGGTGTCGTGGTCCTTCAGATACCGCTCGGTCTTCTCAATCAGATTCCGGTCGTAAGCGCGGTTGCGGTCGAGCCAGACGATGGCGGCGTGACCGGTGGCTTTGGCGCGCGTGACGGCGAGCCTGACCCAGTCTCGTATCGGGAGATCGCGGGTGCGGCACATGCGCCAGATGTCGCCCTCTTCCACTGCATGCTCCATCAGCGTGCGTCCACTCGCGTCGACCACGCGAACGGTGCCGTTCGAGCGCAGCTCGAATGTCTTGTCATGCGAGCCGTACTCTTCGGCGCTCTGCGCCATCAGCCCGACGTTCGACACATTGCCCATCGTCGGCACATCGAACGCGCCGTGCGTCCTGCAGTCGTCGATCGCGGCCTGGTAGATGCCGGCATAGCAGCGGTCCGGGATCATCGCAGTCGTGTCGTGGAGCTTGCCGTCCGGCCCCCACATCTGGCCGCCGACTCGGATCGCCGCCGGCATCGAGGCGTCGATGATCACGTCGCTCGGCACGTGCAGGTTGGTGATGCCCTTGCTCGAATCGACCATGGCGAGCGGGGGCCGGCGGGCATACACCGCCTGGATGTCGGCTTCGATAGCGGCGCGTTCGGATGGCGGTAGCGACTCGATCTTGTTGTAGAGATCGCCGATACCGTTGTCGGGATCGACGCCGAGGGTTGCAAACGCCTTTGCGTGCGTCGTGAACACGTCCTGGTAGTAGGTGGCGACGGCGTGTCCGAACATGATGGGATCGGACACTTTCATCATGGTTGCCTTGAGGTGCAGCGAGAGGAGCACGCCCTGTGCCTTGGCTTCGTCAATCGTCGCCGCGAAGAACGCGGTGAGGGCGCGCCGGCTCATCTTCGAGGCACCGATCACGTCGCCCGCGGTGACCGCGACCGACTCTTTGAGCACCGTGCGCGCTCCAGTGGCGTCGACGAATTCGATCCGGAGATTCGCGTCGTTCTGGATGACCGCCGACTGCTCGTTGGCGTAGAAGTCGCCCGCGCGCATGTGCGCCACCTGCGTCTTCGAGGCGGGGTTCCATTTTCCCATCGAGTGAGGGTGCGACCTGGCGTATCGCTTCACCGACGGCGCGACGCGCCGATCCGAGTTGCCCTCGCGCAGCACCGGGTTCACCGCGCTCCCGAGCACCTTCGCGTACTTGGCCTTGACCGCTTTGTCGGCGTCCGATTGCGCGTCCTCGGGATAGTCCGGTATGTCGTAGCCCTGCTGCTGCAGCTCCTTGATCGCCTCTTTCAACTGCGGGATCGACGCGCTGATGTTCGGCAGCTTGATGATGTTCGCCTCGGGGGTCTTGGCAAGCGCGCCGAGCTCGGCGAGGTCGTCGCTGTGTCGCCGGTCGGCGGACAGACGGTCCGGAAAGGCGGCGAGGATGCGCCCGGCGAGCGAGATGTCGCGCGTCTCGATCGCGATGCCCGCCGCGCGCGCAAACGCCTGGACGATCGGGAGCAGCGAGTAGGTGGCGAGCGCAGGAGCTTCGTCGGTGAGTGTGTAGATGATTTGTGCGGGCATGAACAGTCCATTCTAGTGGAAGCCGCGATCGCTGAGGCGGAGGAAGCGGAGCACCCGGAGACGACGATCAACGCAGAGATCGCCAAGCTCGCGGAGAGCTGCGTTCATGTTCGCTGCCCTAGCTGACGATCGACGATCTGACGCGCCGGTCGGCCGGGTGGCCGCCGGCCCTTGGGGCCGGCCGCGCGTCGCGCGGTATGGAATGAGAGGAAGCTGCGATCACGAGCGCCATATGAGTCCCGAGGCGTTCGTGATCGCAGCTCCCTCTCATTCCATGCGTCCACCCGGCGCATAGTCGCGTGAGTCCGAGGCGAATTGCCTGGTCAGCCCTCTGCGATCACTGCGATCTCTGCGTTGATCGTCGTCTCTGCGCTCTCTGCCCCCTCTGGGCTCCGACCGGCGAGTTTTCGCGATAACATCTCAGGTTTCCACATGTCAGATCCCGCCGCACCTCTCGTTGCCGTTGTCATGGGCTCCTCGTCTGACTGGGAGACGATGAAGCACGCGGTGGACATGCTCGAGCGGTTCGGCGTGCCGCACGAACGGCACATCGTGAGCGCGCATCGGACGCCGGTGTGGATGGCAGAGTTCGCGTCCAGCGCCGAGGGGCGCGGCATCGAGGTGATCATCGCGGGCGCCGGCGGAGCGGCGCATCTGCCGGGGATGGTGGCGGCACACACGGTGCTGCCGGTGTTGGGCGTGCCCGTGCAGTCGGCAGCGTTGCAAGGACTCGACTCGCTGCTCTCGATCGTGCAGATGCCGGGCGGCATTCCCGTCGGGACGCTCGCGATCGGCAAGGCTGGTGCGACCAACGCCGGTCTGTTGGCCGTGTCGATTCTCTCGAACTCGCGTCGGGATCTACGCGAGAAGCTGCGAGCGTTCCGCACGGAGCAGACCGAGAAGGTGCGGCAGGATCAACTGCCATGACCGCACGACTCTCGCTCGGCGTCGGCACCAGCGGAGGGGCGTGATGACGCTGTCGGCGGTGCAGCGATCGGGCGCCGGCGCACGTCTCATTGGTCCGGGCGCCACACTCGGTGTGCTCGGCAGCGGTCAACTGGGCCGCATGTTCACGATCGCGGCCCGTCGTCTTGGGTACCGCGTCCACACCTTTTCCCCCGATCAAGACACACCGACGGGCCAGGTGGCCGACGTCGAAGTCACTGCGTCCTACGAGGATCTCGACAAGCTGCGCTCGTTCGCGGGCCAGGTGCAGGTGGTCACGTTCGAGTTCGAGAACGTGCCGACGGTCGCCGTCGAGGCGATCAGCGAGATTGTGCCGGTCCGTCCATCGGGCGCGGCGCTCTACACGGCGCAGCAGCGGGGCCGTGAGAAAGCGTTTCTGTCAGGGCACGGGTTTCCGACCGTGCCGTTCGCGCGTGTCGACTCGATCGAACGGTTGCGCGACGCCGTCGCGCGGATCGGACCGCCAGTCGTCGTGAAGACCGCCGCGTTCGGCTACGACGGGAAGGGACAGCGGAAGATGACGCAGGCGGGCGAGGTCGACGCCGCGTGGCAGTCGGTCGGCGGGGCCGAGGTGGTCGTCGAGAAATTCATCAATCTGCAGGCCGAGATTTCAGTCATCGCCGCCCGTGGGCTCGATGGTTCAGTCGAGGAGTACGTGCCGTTCGAGAACCGGCACAGCCAGCACATCCTCGACGTCACGACGGCGCCCGCGTTGATCGCGCCGAACATCGCCGCTCGCGCGCGCGAGATCGCGCGCTCGATCCTCGAGCAGCTCGAATACGTCGGTGTTCTCTGCGTCGAGTTCTTCGTCAGCACAGAGAACGAGCTGTTCGTGAACGAGCTGGCCCCGCGGCCGCACAACTCGGGGCATCTCACGGTCGATGCGGCGGTCACCAGCCAGTTCGAGCAGCAAGTGCGGGCGATCACCGGGTTGCCCCTCGGCTCGGCGGAGCTGTTGCGTCCCGCGGCGATGGCCAACCTTCTCGGCGATCTGTGGACGGATAGCGAGCCGAACTGGGCGGCTGCGTGTGCGTTCCCGGACGTGAAGCTGCACTTGTACGGAAAAGCGGAGCCACGCCCGGGCCGCAAGATGGGCCACCTCACGGCGATGGGGAAGACGGTGCACGAAGCGCTCGAGAGAGTCGTCGTGGCGAGAGACGCCCTGCTGTTGTAACCCGCGCCACGTCGGCGAGTCTAAAGACTCGCCTCTACAACGTCCGCTGTGATCGTCGTAGAGGCGGGTCTTCAGACCCGCCGGACTTGAACACTCGCGTCAGCCGTATCTTCAGACCAGGCAGAAGAGAAGTCGTGAGCACGTCGCCGGCCGCCGCAGACGCCTCGCGCACCCGGACGAGCTCATCGCCGTCGCGTCGATACACGCGAATCTTGTCGTTGTCCGGATCGACCATCCAATACTCGGTAACCCCGGTTCGTTCGTAGAGCCGTCGCTTAATCGTCTCGTCGCGCTTGCGCGTGCCAGGCGATTCGATCTCGACGACAAGTTCGGGAACGCCGCGCACGTGCTTCGGCGTCAGCGCGTCGGCCGCACGCGCATTCGAGAGGTACAACAGGTCCGGCTCCACGACGTCGTAATGGGAGAACACGACGTCGAATGGCGCGTGAAAGAGTTGACCAATCGGATGGCGCTCGAGCCAGCTTCCGATGAGTACCGTCAAGTTGATTGAAACACGCTGGTGCTTCGTGTTTGGCGACGGCGTCACATAGTGCTCCCCGTCGATCAACTCGTGCCGCAGCCCGTCATCTGGGAACTGCACGAAGTCGTCGTAGGTGAGCTTCACGCCCGGGGAGGGCATCATCGGATCGCTCCCGGCCATGGGCTCATTCTAGGCCCATGTGCGCGAACTGTGCCACGCGTCGCGGCGGCCAATTGGAATAGGGAATCGTGTAGGACGATCGTCATACCAGTGGCGGCGGTCGCAGTTCCTGCGATCGGGTGAGGTCCCAAAGTCGGCAGTTTCCGCGATCACCGCCGCTGCGCCGCGAACGCCCCCGTCGCGTGAACGACGCGGCCGCCGACGATCGTCAGCACCGACTCGATCTTTCGAATCGCTTGATCGGTAACCGTCACATAGTCCTGATTGAGCACGGCGAGGTCCGCGTACTTGCCCGAGACGAAGGATCCGAGGTGGTGATCGTCGAACGAGAACCATGCCGCGCCTTCGGTATACAGACGCAGCGCTTCAACGCGTGAGATCTGTTGCCCGTCGTTCGTCAACATCCCGGCGAGGTTCCGCCCGGTCGTCATGTAGAACAGCGACAGCCACGGATCGAGCGCGGAGACGTTGGTCGAGTCGGTACCGACCCCGGCGTGAATGCCGGCGTCGACGATGCGCCGGAACGGCGGGCCGCCAGCATTGGACATGTACGTCCAGGTCTGCGCGCTCGCGCCGCAGCCAAATTCCTTCAGCGTCTTCAGCCGTGTTTCGTCGATGCTCTGCAGGTGAATGATCGACCAGCGCAGTCGATCGATCGGATGCTCGCGCGCGATCGATCGGAAGACGTCGAGGTGGAAGTCGTTCTCCTTGAGCGTGATCGAATGCTGCTGGAGCAGCCACCCGTACTTCGCGATCATCCGTGCGGTCGGCTCGAACTGCGGCGACATCGTGTCGGTGCCGCCGATGCGCTCGCCGAAGCCGGCGACACGGAACAGATCGTCGCCAACGGCGCGGCCGCCCTGACTGAAGTTGTTGCGCGCGCGCGCGTCGACGTCCTGCGGTGAGTCGGCAGGGAACAGCGGCCGCATGCGCACCGTCAGTTTGTCTTCCCGCCACAACCGCAGCGCGAGCTCCTGATCCTCGACGTTGCCGGCGTTGATGACACCGGTGAGCCCCAGATTGTTGGCGTGATGGTTCAGATCGGCGGTGCCGCGAAGTTTGTCGTCCGTCGTCTGCGCCGCTTGAAGCGCGGCGACGGCTGCCTGCGCTGACGCCACGACGCCCGTCGCCTCATCGACCATCACGCCCTTGCCCGAGAAAAACGCGCGGCCGAGGGTGTTCGTGATTGCGCCGGTGGCCCCGCCCGTGCCCGAGATGTAGACCGCGTGTTTCGGCGCCGCGGCGTCGAGGTCTGCTGTGGTCGGCCGCCGGTTTTCCGAGAACTGCGTGTGATTCCACCCGCCGATGCAGGTGATGAAAGCGCCGGGCGGGACAGATTCGGCGCGCGTGGCGATCGCCTCCTGCAGCTCTTTGATCGAGAACGCCCGTTCGATGCGGCGCGCTTCGTAGCCTGGGTTCACACCCGCCCGCGTGTAATGCACGTGCGCGTCGAAGAGACCGGGCACGACGGTGCGACCGCCAAGGTCGATGGTGCGCGCGGCCGCGCCAAGCTGGCGCGCCTGCCCGACGTTGACGATGCGGCCGTTCTTGATCGTCAGCGCCGTGCCGACGACACCGCGGCCGTCGACGAATTTGCCGTTCGTGAGAAGAAGATCGGCCTGCCCTGCGGTCGGCCCTCCCTGTGCCGCCTCGAGGTCGCTTCCGATCGGAATACCCGTGGTCACGCACGCGACCGCACCCGCGATCGCACCTTTCAGCAGCTCGCGCCGCCCGATGTAGTGTCCGGCTTTAGCCGGACCCGTGTAGTGTCCGGCTTCAGCCGGACCCATGTAGTGTCCGGCTTTAGCCGGACCGGGATCGCAGAGAGTAGAATTCGCGACAGCGATGTCACTCGCTGCCGGCGACAGGCTGGGCCCGTATGAAGTCACCGCGCCGATCGGTGTCGGAGGCATGGGCGAAGTCTACCGCGCCCACGACGCGCGCTTGAACCGCGAAGTGGCGATCAAGGTGTCGACGGAGCAGTTCAGCGACCGCTTCGAGCGAGAAGCGCGCGCGGTCGCCGCGCTGAACCACCCGAACATCTGCACGCTGTACGACGTCGGGCCCAACTACCTCGTCATGGAGTACGTCGAGGGCGAGACGCTTCGCGGTCCGCTCCCACTCGACGAGGCACTGGGCATCGCACGCCAGATCGCGACCGCGCTCGACGAAGCGCACAACAAGGGGATCGTCCATCGGGACCTGAAGCCGGGCAACATCAAGGTCAGGCCAGACGGCACGATCAAGGTCCTGGACTTCGGTCTCGCGAAGATGGGCGGGACGCCGACGGTCCCGTCTCAGGATTCGCCCACCATCAGCCTCGCCGCAACGCAGGCTGGAATGATTCTCGGCACCGCCGCCTACATGTCGCCGGAACAGGCGCGCGGCAAGCCGGTCGACAAGCGCACGGACATCTGGGCCTTTGGCGCGGTGCTGTACGAGCTTGTGACCGGCGAACAGCTCTTCCACGGTGAAGACCTCACCGACACCTTGGCTGCCGTCGTCCGAAAGGAACCCGATTGGAATCGGGTCCCGTTCGAGATTCGTCGACTGCTCAAGGCGTGTCTCGAAAAGGATCCGTCGCGCCGATTGCGTGACATCGCTGATGTGTGGCGCCTGCTCGACGAACCGCCCGTCGAGACCATGCGAGCTGCGGGGTCACGCTCGAAGCTCCCCCTCGCGATGGGCCTCGTTGCGGCAGGGTTCGCCATCGCCGCCGCCGCGATCGCCTTCGTCCATTTCCGCGAAACGTCATCGGTTCCGGCGGCTGTGCGCTTCGAGATCGCCGCGCCGGAGAAGACCGAGCTCGCACCGTTTCCTCCTGCCGTGTCGCCCGACGGCAGGACAGTGGCGTTCGTCGCGCGAGATGAAGAGGCGCAAGACCGGATCTGGATTCGCCCGATCGATTCGCTCGAGCCTCGTGTGCTTCGAGGTACGGATGGTGTGCGGCTCCCTGGTCCTTTCTGGTCGCCGGACAGCCGCTTCCTTGGCTTCTTTGTCGGAGGCGTACTGAAGAAGGTCGATCTCAATGGGGGACCGCCGATCTCGCTGGGCGATGTCGGCGGCGTCAGTGCGGCCGCCGGCGGAACCTGGAACCGCGATGGCGTGATTCTGGTCGGGTCCCCCCGGGGCATCTACCGCATCTCGCAGTCGGGCGGGACCGCCGAGCTCGTCACGAAGACCAACCCTCCGCGCGACTCCGCGCACGCGTTTCCCCATTTCCTTCCCGACGGCCGCTTCCTGTATCTGTCGTCGTCACTGCGAAACGCGTATATCGGCAGTCTGGACGGACGCGTCAACGAACAACTGCCGGGTGTCGTCTCGCGCGCGGAGTACGTGCCGCCGACGACCCCTGCCGACGACGGCCATCTGCTGTCGGTCAGAGACGGCACGTTGATGGCGCAGCCAATCGATTCGAGTACCTTCAAGCCAACCGGAGATGCGTTTCCGATCGCCGAAGAGTTGGGCGGAGCATTTGGCGGAAACCTCGCGTACTTCTCAGTCTCTCCCAGTGGTGTGCTCGCGTACCGGACTGGTGCGTTTTCCGGTGGCTTACGCCTGACATGGTTCGATCGCGTCGGTCAGTCGCTTGGAACAATCGGTCCGAGCGGCAACTTCACCGACGTCGCCGTGTCACGACGTGGCGATCAGATCGCTGCCGCATACGTTGACACACAGGCGGCCACCCCGG
Organism: Vicinamibacterales bacterium; assembly: GCA_035649395.1. Lineage (GTDB taxonomy): Bacteria > Acidobacteriota > Vicinamibacteria > Vicinamibacterales > UBA2999 > Gp6-AA40. The sequence continues at coordinate 785 of DASRJR010000080.1, read as the reverse complement.
ACATCTGGTTGATGGACGCGAAGCAGGGTGTGCCGTCTCGCCTGACCACTTCGATCGGCGTCGAGGTGGCCCCGGTCTGGGCGCCTGACGATCGGAGAGTGGCGTTCTCGACCGACGAGGGTGGCACTGCCTTGACCGGCGTCGTGAAAGACCTGTCCGGCGGCAGCAAGGACGAACCCATCGTGATGCGCGGCCGCGTCAGGGATTGGTCCTCGGATGGTCGATATCTCCTGTATGACCTGCGCGACGCGGATGGCCTCTTTCGATTCTGGGTCATGCCGCTCGAGGGCGAGCGAAAACCGATCACCTATGAGCTCGCCCGCTTCAACCTGGCCCAGGGTCAGTTCGCGCCGTCAGGATCGGCGCCGCCGAAGTGGATCGCTTACGTGTCGAACGAGTCGGGCGCCAACGAGATCTACGTGCAGGGGTTTCCGCCGACCGGGCGCGGCATCCGTGTGTCGGGCGGCGGAGGCCAGGAGCCGCGGTGGCGTGCCGATGGCAAGGAGCTGTTCTACATCGCGCCGGGCGGCAGCGTGATGGCGGTCGACACGACGCTTGCGCCCACGTTCGCGCACGGGGTGCCGCGAGAGCTGTTCAAGGCGCCGATTGCGACAGGTGGCCCTCGTGCCTTCGCCTTCCACTACGACGTCGCCCCGGACGGCAAGCGGTTTCTCCTCATCACCACGCCGCAAGTGCAGACGACCGCACCTCCTCCGATCACGGTGGTGCTGAACTGGCAGGCGGCGTTGAAGAGATGAGCGGCCGCAACCGCGAAAGAGGTGAGT